>CAZPEW010000062.1:0-11242 GCA_964585695.1 uncultured Lachnospiraceae bacterium | reverse complement strand
TCTGCTCCAGTGATTCACCGCAGCATACGATCGGAGTAAGTCCCTTTTCAAGAGCCTTTAAAAGCTTCTTGTTGATGTCTGCATCTGTTTCATGGAAATAGCCTCTCCGCTCGGAATGGCCCATGATAACATACTTTACGCCTGCGTCAAGGAGCATATCGGCGGAAATTTCTCCGGTATACGCACCCTTGTCCTCAAAATAAAGGTTCTCTGCACCGACGCCGATGTCTGTTCCCTTTACTGCTTCTGCTACCGGTACAATATCGATTGCAGGAACACAGAAAACAACATCGACATCCGGATTGTTTACCAGCGGCTTAAGCATCTCTGCAAGCCTGACTGCCTCTGAAGGAACCATATTCATCTTCCAGTTGCCGGCAATAATTTTCTTTCTCATAAATAATGCTCGCTTTCTCCAGGGAGCAGCCTCCCTGATCCAAAGATTTTATACTGCACGCAGAACCGTTTACTTATCGTTTGCTGCTGCAACACCAGGAAGCTCCTTACCCTCAAGGAATTCAAGGGAAGCACCGCCGCCTGTCGAAATATGCGTCATCTTATCGCCATAGCCCAGCTGGTTGACAGCTGCTGCAGAATCGCCGCCGCCGATGATGGTAGTTGCATCTGTCTCTGCCAGAGCCTTTGCCACTGCCTTTGTACCTGCTGCAAGAATCGGGTTCTCAAATACGCCCATCGGTCCGTTCCATACAACCGTCTTTGCTGACTTGACGGCATCTGCAAACAGAGCCTCTGTCTTAGGTCCGATATCCAGTCCCATCTTATCTGCAGGAATCCTGTCAATGTCAACCGTAACGGTATCAATCACTGCATCAATCGGATCCGGGAAACCTGCTGCTGCAACTGCATCTACCGGAAGGAGCAGCTTCTTGCCGAGCTTGGCTGCCTTTTCGATCATTTCTCTGCAGTAATCCAGCTTTGTATCATCAACCAGAGACTTGCCGATCTCATAGCCCTGTGCCTTTGCGAATGTGAAAGCCATGCCGCCGCCGATGATCAGTGTATCGCACTTCTCAAGGAGGTTGGAAATAACATTCAGCTTATCGGCAACCTTTGCACCGCCGAGGATTGCAACAAACGGACGCTCCGGATTCTCAACAGCCTGTCCGAGGAAACGGATCTCCTTTTCCATCAGATAGCCGACTACGCAGGTATCGATGTACTGGGTAACGCCGACATTGGAGCAGTGTGCTCTGTGTGCTGTTCCGAATGCATCATCAACATATACATCTGCAAGAGAAGCAAGATCCTTTGAGAATGCCTCTCCGTTCTTTGTCTCTTCCGCTCTGTAACGTGTATTCTCAAGAAGAATCACATCGCCGTCTTTCATAGCGGCAACAGCAGCCTTTGCATTAGGTCCGACAACCTCAGGATCTGCAGCAAACCTGACTTCCTGTCCGAGCAGCTCGGATAATCTCTTTGCAACCGGTGCGAGTGAAAGCTCCGGCTTAGGCTCTCCCTTTGGCTTGCCAAGGTGTGAGCAGAGGATAACCTTTCCGCCGTCGCTGATCAGCTTCTTGATTGTAGGAAGTGCGGCAACCAGACGGTTCTCATCGGTGATTTTTCCCTCTTTCAGAGGTACATTGAAATCACAGCGGCACAATACTCTTTGTCCCTTTACATTAATGTCATCTACTGACTTCTTATTTAAACCAGCCATCGTTCATTCTCCTTTAATCTGTATTTGATTTACGGCAGATCCGCCGGGCGCTGCCTGCTTCCGGCCGGCACAGCCCGGAACGCAGTTAAGCCGCCGGGGGCCTCGCCCTCGGCGGCTTAACCCGCAAGATCTCACAAGAGATAACTCTCTGAATTACTTAACGAACTTCTCGAAATACTTGATTGTTCTTACCATCTGAGATGTGTAGGAATTCTCGTTATCATACCAGGAAACAACCTGAACCTCATAGAGGTCATCGGAAACCTTTGCAACCATTGTCTGTGTTGCATCAAACAGAGAACCATAGGTCATTCCGACGATATCGGAAGAAACGATCTCATCTGTGTTGTATCCGAATGTCTCTGGATCTGAAGCAGCCTTCATAGCTGCATTGATTGTATCCTTTGTAACTTCCTTGTCTGTCTTGATGACTGCAAACAGAAGCGTTGTGGATCCTGTAGGAACAGGTACTCTCTGTGCAGATCCGATCAGCTTGCCGTTCAGCTCAGGGATAACAAGGCCGATAGCCTTTGCTGCGCCTGTGGAATTAGGTGTGATGTTGACAGCAGCTGCTCTTGCTCTTCTTAAATCACCCTTTCTGTGCGGGCCGTCGAGAACCATCTGGTCGCCTGTGTATGCATGGATTGTAGCCATGATACCGGACTGGATCGGTGCGAAATCATTAAGAGCCTTTGCCATAGGAGCCAGGCAGTTTGTTGTGCAGGATGCTGCAGAGATGATGTTGTCATCCGCTGTCAGTGTCTCGTGGTTTACATTGTATACGATTGTAGGAAGATCATTTCCTGCAGGTGCAGAAATAACTACCTTCTTTGCGCCGGCATTGATATGAGCCTGAGCCTTTTCCTTCTTTGTGTAGAAGCCTGTGCACTCAAGAACTACGTCTACTCCAAGCTCTCCCCAAGGAAGATTGTTTGCATCCGGTTCCTTATAGATCTTGATTGTCTTTCCGTTAACCGTGATGGAATCCTCACCGGCAGATACAGAATCAGCATACTTATATCTTCCCTGTGATGAATCATACTTAAGAAGATGAGCAAGCATCTTAGGATCTGTCAGATCGTTGATCGCTACGATCTCTGTTCCCTCATGATCAAACATCTGTCTGAATGCAAGACGGCCGATACGTCCGAATCCATTAATAGCAACTTTTACTGCCATATCAATATCCTCCTGATAAATTAAGAAATAATGGGTTTATATTTCCATTAACGAGTACATTTTATACCTATTAGTGTCTTTTTACAAGTACAAAAGCGAAATTCGTTAAAAAATTCACGTATTGAATTCATAAAAACTTTTACACAATACTGCCCTGCCGGCCTGCTTTTCAGACATTGCTCTTTACATATCCGGCAATATTGTCTGCATGATCGGATATACGCTCGAGATCCGAGATGACATCCAGGAAAACCACACCTGCGGAGGTAACGCATTCGCCTCTGGAAAGCCGCTGTATGTGGTTCTCGCGCATTTCCTCCTCCATGTCGTCCACACGGTCCTCCAGATGCGCCGTCTTGATGACGTCGTCTATGTTGTCCGTCTCGAATGCTGCAATGGAGGTATTGTAGCTCTCCTGCACGGCTGCGGAAATCGTCTGCAGATCATCCATGCCGACCCCGGAGAAGGAAATGCTGTGCAGATTGGCGTACTGCGCCTGCTCCGCAATGTTCTCGGCGTGATCTCCTGCTCTCTCGATATCCGTAATGGTATTGAACATATTATCCACTTCCAGCTTCTGTGTCTCATTCAGCGACAGATTATCAATCTTGATCAGATAATCCGTCAGGAGACGCTGCATGCTGTTGATGATTTTCTCGGTTGCAAGAACCTCATCAATCTGCTGCGGCTTCCGCTCCAGCAGTGCCTGTACGGAAACGGCAATATTGCGGGAAACAATCTTGCCCATATTGACCACCTCGGATTTTGCGGCAGAAATGGCAATGGCCGGGGATTCCAGGATACGGCTGTCCAGATGCTGTATAAGACGCTTCTCCTCCTCGGAATAGCCCCTTTCATTCATCTCCGCTTCCTTATCATGCTTTGTTTCTCTCACAAGCTTGCCGGAAGCATTCACAAGGAAATCGCCGAACGGAAAAAGGACAATGGTGCAGGTTACATTAAAAACAGTATGGAAAACAGAAATCTGGACCGGATCCAGCTTTGCTTCAAAGAAATCCGGTGCAATAAACGTAAGAATGAAGATGACCGTTCCGAAAAGAACGGCGCCGATCACATTGAAAAGGAGATGGATGACGGCAGCTCTTTTGGCTGTCCGTGAGGTTCCGATGGAAGAAAGCAGTGCTGTCACGCAGGTACCGATATTCTGTCCCAGCGTGATATAAAAACCGGAAGCTCTCGGAACAACACCGGAAAGAGACAGTGTCTGGAGAATGGAAACGGATGCCGCGGAGGACTGGATGATGCCGGTTACCACCGCGCCGACGAGAATACCCAGAATCGGGTTTCCGCCGAGAACCTGAAATGCTCTTGAAATAATCGGAGAATCCGAATACGGTGCAACCGCATCCGACATAAACTGCAGGCCGATAAATATAAGACCGACACCGACGCAGAAATCGCCGATCAGATCATCGGAACCTTTTTTTCCGAAAAGAATACGGAATGCGCCGAAGCCGACCAGAAGCGGTGCAAAAAATTCGGGTTTGAAAATTGCAAGTGCATCCCCTGATACCTGTGTCAGAGAAACCATCCATGCGGTAATCGTGGTACCGATATTGGCACCCATGATGATTCCGACAACCTGTGACAAAGTCAGCACACCGGCATTGACAAAGCCGACGACCATAACCGTTGTTGCGGAAGAAGACTGGATCAGAGCGGTGATGGCCGCTCCGAGAACTACTGCCATGAAGCGGTTTCCTGTGACAAGTCCCAGGAATTTTGACATCTTGGAGGAGGCAGCCTTCTGCATACCATCGCTCATGATTGTCATTCCGTACAGGAACATGCCCAGACCGCCGAATAGACTGAACAGACTGGAAAGCATTTGTATCGACATTTTTTCCCCTTTGACTGGATGTCTTGTTTTAAATTCCGGCCGCAAAAAAAAGCCGTGTTCTGAACGAACACGGCCATTATAACAAAAAGCGTTTTTAAAGTAAACCTTACGTAAAGTTTCTGTAAAGATCAGGAAAATCCATAGTAATCATTGATGCCTGCAGTCAGTCCCTCCGCAAGCTTATCAAGTGCCGCCTCCGAATGATCCGATGTCTTGTCTCCAAGCTCGATATCCACGGACGGAACCGTCGAATAGGATGTCTGCGTCAGATCCATATCCATGGATCCGCCTGAAAAAATCTTTGTACCGTTTGCCTTTAATCCGGAAATAAGACTCTCTCCGAGCTTCTCATGCTTTTTCCAGTGGCTTGCCACCGGCTCCATGGATTTGAGTGCATCCGGTGTGGACATAAAGAACGCACCCTTGTTTTTGGAGGTTGAATCCCAGTGCAGCGCAATATGACAGTCTGCCTTGTTATTGGCAATCACGGTTCTTGCGATATTGTCCAGCTGCACATCGCTGTCGGAACGGATCATCAGCACATCATAGCCGTCTGCAAGAAGCTTCTTTGCAAGGATATGTGCAAGTGAAAGCGTAACCTCCGCTTCCGGTGTCCCGTCCTTGAATGTCATGCCGCCGGATACTGCAACTGCCTTGGATGCACCTGCTGCGGTTGTACCGCCGGTAACCTTTTTGCTGCCGTCCGGATGGCAGAGCGTCTTTACGGACTCACCGCCCTTGGTTCCGTGTCCGGCATTAACGGCAACCGTAATACCTTTGGGATGGTTCTCATCTGTGGAATACAGCACTGCCTTACCGGTATTGATTCTGGAATCCGATGCATATTTCCAGTCCAGATTCAGTCCGATCTCTGTTGCCGCGAATGCATTGAAACACATACCGACCGACAGGGCGGCTGCAAGAATAACCTTTGTAATGTTTCTCATATAACACTTTTTCATTTCCTGCCCCTTTTTCTGCAGAAAGCAAAACCGCTTTCTCCGAAAATAGTAACGCAATTTAAAGCGGTATGCAACCGCCATTCGATTACATACCGCTTACTAAATTCTTACACTATAGATTGTTCTGCGATTTTTAAAGAATCTATCGCTTGTGATATAACCCACAATTATTTCACCAATGCTCCTACGGCAAAATACAGCAGAACTATGACGCCGAGGACAATGCGGTAATATCCGAAAATTGCAAAACTGTGCTTACGGATGTAGCGCATCAGGAAACGGATGCAGTAGACACTGACGATAAAGGCGATCAGCATGCCGAGCAGAAGTTCCGCCCACTGTGCACCGGTAAAGGCCCCGTTATACTTTATGATCTTAAGGAGACTTGCTCCGAACATGATCGGTACGCTCAGGAAAAAGGAAAACTCCGCAGACGGCGTACGGGAAACGCCGAGCAGCATGGCACCGAGAATCGTTGCGCCGGAGCGGGATGTGCCGGGGATCAGCGCGAGGCACTGGAACAGTCCGATGTAAAGCGCCGTACGCAGATCCAGCTCTCCGAGAGAACTGATCCGGAACTGTACGGATGCATTTCTTTTTTCTATCCAGATAAACAGAACTCCATAGATAATCAGCATCAGTGCAACAACAAAGCCGTTATAAAGATACTTGTCCAGGATATCATCAAACAGGACGCCGATTACTGCTGCCGGAAGACAGGCCACAATGATCTTGATCCAGAGATTGACTCTGGACGGAAGCAGTCCGACTCTTCCGTTTCTCCTGCTTCTTGCAAAAGGCCAGAGCTCCCGGAAAAACATTGCCGCTACCGCAAGGATCGCTCCCAGCTGGATCACAACCTGAAACACCTCATAGAAAGCTGCCGGCTGCTTCAGATGGATAATGTCATTCACAAGAATCATATGTCCGGTGGAGGAAATCGGGAGCCATTCCGTAAAGCCCTCGACCATTCCAAACACCACTACCTTCAGAAATTCAACAAAACTCATAATCATTCTCCATTTTCTTTAATCACCCTATGAATGATAAATCCTGCACCGGACAGATGCAAGCAGAAAATAATGCCGCAGCCTGCTGCCTGTCTGCCGCTGCCTGTCTGTTACTGCCTGTCTGCCGCTGCCTCAGATCTTCTCAATCTGCCAGTCAATCGGCTCCAGTCCGTTTTTCACAAGGAAATCATTGGTTCTGGAGAACGGGCGGGATCCGAAAAAGCCGCGGTATGCACTGAGCGGGCTCGGATGCGCAGACTCCAGAATAAGATGCTTCGGATTGTTCAGCATCCGCTTTTTGCTCTGTGCAGGTCTCCCCCACAGTAAAAACACCATCGGCCGGTCCTGTTCATTCAGAATCCGGATCGCAGCATCGGTAAATTCCTCCCAGCCGATGCTCTGGTGGGAATTGGCCTGATGCGCGCGCACGGTCAGTACCGTGTTCAGAAGCATGACACCCTGGTCCGCCCATTTTTTGAGGTATCCGTTATTCGGGATGTAACAGCCGAGATCATCCTGGAGTTCCTTGTAGATATTCTGCAGAGACGGCGGAATATCCACGCCGGGCTTAACGGAAAAGCTGAGTCCGTGTGCCTGTCCCGGCTCATGGTACGGATCCTGCCCGAGGATGACGACCTTCACCTTCTGAAGCGGCGTAAACTGGAAAGCGTTGAAAATATCCCTGGAGTCCGGGAAAATCTGCCTGGACTGGTACTCATGCAGTACCGTGCTGTAAAGCTTCCTGTAATAAGGCTTTTTAAATTCCGGTGCAAGCGGCTGCAGCCAGTCATTCTCAATCATGTTTCTCCTCCGTAATTCGAATGCAGTCTTTTTTTCTGCGTGGCTGCAACCTGTTTGTAAAGATCATAAATCAGTGAGCCGGTTCTGCCTTCCTTCGGATACCTGTCCTCCGGAATATCCAGTACGTATTTTTCATAGGCATTGTAAATTGCCGTCCCGCTCTCGTGGGTCATACTGCGGCAGAAATTTCCGTAATTTGCATGGACATGTCCGTGAACCATATATTTCGGCTGGTATCTGTCCAGGAGATCATTGAAACAGGCAAATCCCTGATGCGGGAGATCCTCGAGATCTCCGTAGCCCTTTGCCGGCGCATGGGTTACCAGCAGGTCAAAGCCGTTTTTCAGGACAATGTCCCGGCGGACACGCGCAATGCGATGGCGCATGTCTGCTTCCGTATACATATATTTCCCCTCCAGATTGTAGCGGACAGAACCGCCCAGTCCGAGGATCCGCAGACCCCGGAAATCGTAAACCCGGTCATCGATGCATTCGCAGCCGAGAGGCGGTCTCTTATCATAGGCACTGTCATGGTTTCCGTGCACATACAGCACCGGTGCATGCCCCATGGTAACAAGAAACTGCAGGTAATCCGGACTCAGATCGCCGCAGGAAATGATAAGATCAATACCTGCAAGCTTTGATGCGTCATAAGACTCCCACAGAGATTTGCTTTCCTCGTCTGCAACAAACATTATCTTCATGGCTGCTCCCTTATTATTTCATGAAACCGCTTGCAAGAATCAGTTCCTGCGCCGCATCCGTAAACTGGGAGAGCGGCGGGATCCCGCCGATGACATTGTCATTCAGCCAGCGCATATCCACAATTTCCTCTGCGGAAAGCCGCGGTGCATCTGCCGGCTTGACAATACCGGTCTGGCTGTGGATCTCTCCGTCAAATGGACTGAGTCGGCCGCTTATAATTTCTTTCTTAAGGATATCAATCATTTTCCTGGAGCTGTAGGTCAGATCGCCGGACAGAAATACATCCACCACACCCGCTGCAAGCCCGAACCAGTAATTCAGCGCCTGGTGGCTCTTTGCAAGACGGCTGTCATCATAGCTGCCCTCCATAACAGAGCGTACAATCAGTTCATAGTATTTGCCCCAGTCAAAGACCGGCATGGCAACATTCGCGACCACGTCCTTGTCTGCAATGATATAGACGCCGAACTCGCGGGACATCATCTTGGGGCGGATCATCTCCGGTCCTGAGATGGTCTGGATCTGAGCCTTCCGGAGCTCTTCCTTCCAGTCATGCTCCTTGTCCGCCGACCACTGCAGGTGGATCCGCGCATACGGATTGATGATCTGCGCTCCGATTGCGAATGCATTGATGTTCGCAACGGTGCCGTAGAGCGGGCAGAGCTCCGCATAGCCGAGATCGTTGCCCTCGGTGACAGAAGCTGCCAGCGCACCCATCAGGAATTTTGCCTCATACATCCTGCTGTAATAGGTACGGATGGAATTGTAGGAGGTGTTGACCGAGCAGTTCATGATCTTGATGTCCGGGTAGCGCACAGCGGCCTTAAGCGAGCTGTCCACCATGAGACCGGTGGTCGTAAAGATAATATCGGCATGCTTCTCCGCCGCATCATCTATAGCTGCCGTAATCTTCTCCTGGGTATCGCGGTTCTCATAGCTGAATGTATGGATCTGTCCCGGGAACTTGGCTTCCAGCGCATTCCGCCCCAGCTCATGGCTGTAAACCCAGCTGGAATTCCCGGTGTTTTTTTCATATATAAAAGCAATTTCCAGCTGCTTTTTGCCTGCCTCCTGATTCGGCAGGAACATGCTGAAAAACGGAGTCTCTTTTTTGATTTCCTCCGGTGCCTCGACAAGCATCACATCGTTTCCGGTCTTTAAAAATTCCTGCCAGATTTTTTCCAGATTATCATTGATTTCATCCGTCGAAATATAAAGCAGCGCATCCAGCCCGTAAACATTGAGATAGATAAGGAAAGCATCTCCTTCGGTCAGTTCCAGCTTGTCGCCGCCTTTTTCATGAAAGCATTCCTGGAAGCGCGCAAATCCTGCAATAAGATTTTTCCGCAGTTCCTCCGGCCACTCATGTACGAGATCTCTCCCGAGCAGTGCCGCCAGTTTCTGGTAGCTGCCCTCTTCCGAGAATACAATGCCGTAAAAGCTGCAGACCTTGTAAAAATCTACAAACTCATAGTAGATACGGTTGGCTTTCTCATCCGTCCGCTTCGGCAGAATCCGGATAACATTCGCGAGGATGGACTCCGCGCCGTTGAATTTGCTGACGGATACGCGCTTGTTTCCTTCCTCCACATAAAACCTGCCCATATATTCATAAACGAGGATGGCATCCCGTATTCCCTCTGCGGCAGCCGCGTCATAAAGCGAGATCCATTTCATGGCAAATTCTGTTTTTGAATTCAGGATCGGCATGAAATTGTTTGCGAATGCCTGCTGCCGGCCGGTCGTCTTGGTGCCGGCAATCGCCGCGAGCGGAATCTCAACCAGTCCGAGGCGGTTCTCTGCCGAGACATCGTCATCACGGATCAGATCATCCAGTGCAATAAGGTACGGGTACTGTCCGGAAAGCATTGCCTTGCGATAAGCCCAGTCTCCCAGACGTTTTGCCTTTAAATAATCATCTATCATAGGATGTCCTCTTTCTGTGTATAAAAAATGTTGGTCTGCCCCGGAGTCAGGCTGCGCCCGGGGTGGGCGGCGTTTCCGGAGGGTTCGCCCGGCAGGACCTGACGGAGTCAGGCTGCGCCCGGGGTGGGCGGCGTTTCCGGAGGGTTCGCTCGCTGCTTCTGCGCAGCGCTCGCAATTTATGCAAAAGGCAAAAACGCGGTCATCAAAGCCGCCGCGTTTTAATGCATAAATTGTTTGCTGGCGCAGAAGGGCACTCGCTCAATCCGGAAACGCCATCCCACCCCGGGTTCTGCCTGCTGATCCGGGATTACTGTACTGCCGGGAGCAACTACTGATCCGGAAACGCCATCCTAACCTGGAACCCTGCCTGCTGGTCCGGGATTGCTATTCTGCCGGGAACGACTTCTGATCCGGAAATATCAGACCGCCGGCATTCTGTCTGCTGCCGGTTTTATAAAGTCAGTTATTTATTATAACATTCTGCGGTATTAAGTACAACGCTGTTCCGGACTCTGAAAAGAGGGAGAAAAACCGGGCAGGATAATGCCGGATTTTCCGGCATCGATGGGCTTCATCATAAAAAAGCATACATTTCCTGATTTTTACAGAAAATATATGTTTACGGAAGGTTTGAAATTGATAATTATTCCTGTTTTACATACATTTCTGCAGAAATTTCAGATCTGTATGTTTTTTGGACATCTCATACTCTCAGAAAATTGAAAATCGTATAAATAAGCATACCTATCAGAAAAATCACAAAAAATATATGCTTCGCTCTGCCAAGTAGGTTCCTATAAAGAAAAAAAAGCATACATTTTCTCCATAATCCTTAAAATGTATGCTCCGCCAGTTAAAGATTAACTTGATGCTGCTGCCCCCTGACCTTCTGCTCTGCCCGCCGGGACCCGCGGCACAGGACTGCGGTCTGCCGGTACACCGGCTGCGGGACGGAAGTCAGAGAAACCCGCCATAAAAACAGCGGAGCAATTAAAAGGCTCAGACAGCGCGGGCGCGCGGGCCTCACGGATCGGGTTTCTGGTATGACAGGCCTCTGGGGTAAACTGCTCCGCCAGTTAAAGATTAACTTGATGCTGCTGCCCCCTGACCTTCTGCTCTG
>CAZPEW010000061.1:10854-11244 GCA_964585695.1 uncultured Lachnospiraceae bacterium | reverse complement strand
CATAATTTCTCTGATTTTCTCGCTGACAAAAGAGCCCTTGCCGCGGAAACGCTCAATATAATGGCTCTCAGCCAGCATATCCATCGCTTTTTTTGCCGTAATTCTGCTGACCTTATATTCTTGCTCAAGTTCTTTTTCAGAAGGTACTTTATCGCCCGGATGATATACATTCTCAGCAATCTTTTTCTGCAGATCCCTGAAAATTCTTTCATACATGATTGTTTTTTCCATATGCTGTGCCATCTCTTTTCACTGCATTGCCTGCCGGTACTATGAAACAGGCAGCTGCAATCCGACATGCTGCCGCCTGTTTTCCTGTCTCTATTTAACTATCCTGTACCCGCAATAGTCAAGCACTAGTTCTGCAAAAACAGCATTCGCCCAGGAGAA
>CAZPEW010000061.1:0-10844 GCA_964585695.1 uncultured Lachnospiraceae bacterium | reverse complement strand
ATGCATGCAGTCTGTGCCGCCGTCAGCGGCAACCATAGTCTGAATAATCTGTTTCTTTTCCGCTCGGCTGCTGCTCGTAAGACCTTGCATACCCAAAGCAATATGCCAGACATACCGTGCCGGTGTATGCATGCTGCCGATACCGGTCAGATATTTCCCGCTGTAATAATAAGGATTGCTGTCACTCAGGATAATTTCTCTTGTATTTTTATACAGTACATCATCCTCACTGCAGAAGCCAAGATACGGAATCGATAAAAGACTTGGAACATTCGCATCATCCATAATCAGATATTGTCCGAACCCGTCTACTTCATAAGCATAAAACGGCTTGAACCTTTCACCGCCCGGCACTACAGCATTTTCCGCAATAGAAGTCCTGAGCTGCTCTGCAAAAGCTGCCGTCTCGTCTGCAAAGCTCTGGTCGTGATAAATGCATGCAGATATTTCCGACAGATATTCCAGAATCACTGCCGCAAACATATTGGAAGGAATCAGGTAGCCATAGGTGCAGGCATCGTCGCTCGGTCTGAAGCCGGACCAGATTAATCCCGCCTTTTCATTTACAAGCGCTCCTCTGCCCTCTCTTGAGAGCGTATCCATAAAAATACAGTTATCTCTTTCAAAAGAATACTGTGACTTATGCTCATGATCCTGCTCTGTACGGAAAACCCCGATGATTTTCCGGGCTGCTTCCATAAATTCACTGTCAAAATGTGAGATTCTCCCGCTGTTTTTCCAGAACAGGTAGGCCAGCTGTACAGGAAAACAAAGAGAGTCTATTTCATATTTCCGCTCCCATACCTCCGGCTTCATTTCCGTCCTGTCATGACTCCAGCGGTTTCCATTTGCTGTCTCGTTAAAGGCATTCGCATACGGATCTGTCAGAATGCAGCTGATCTGGCGCCTGATCACGCCTTCCAGCATATCAGCAATCGCCGGATCCTCACGGGCAAGCATAAGATACGGTCTGACCTGGCACGCAGAGTCCCGCAGCCACATAGCCGGAATATCGCCGGTAATGACAAATGTTGTACCGTCTTCTTTTACCTGAACTGTGGTATTTAAAGTGTCTCTGATACATTTTTCAAATATATTACCTGCCTCTATATGATCCTCGGAAAGTCTGGTTTTTACTTCCGCAATCAGTCTGTTAAGAGAAGGTCTCTCGCTTAATTTCTCCATAAATTCAATCTCTCTTTCCGATTAACCTTTTGCCGCTCCTGACAGGCTGAATCCCTTGGACATATAGCTCTGTGCAAGTACATACAGTACAATGGACGGCAATGCATAAAGTGCAGAATACGCTGCAAGCTGGCCATATACAACTGTGCCGTGCTGCCCGAAAAACTGATAAAGCTGTACGGATGCAGGCATTTTTTCCGCTGTAGATAAAAGAATATACGGCACAAAGAAATTGCCCCAGCTGCCGGAAAAAGTATAAATAAACACCACACAGATTCCCGGAAGCATAAGCGGCACTATAATTTTAAGAATGCTGACCATGGTAGATGCACCATCTACCTTTGCTGCCTCCTCCAGTTCAATCGGCACACTGTCCATGGAATTTTTCATCATCCAGATAGCGTACGGAAGACTGGTTGCAGAAACAAACAGAATTACACCGGTCAGCGAATTGTAAAGTTTCATTGTCAGAAACAGCTTATATACCGGCACCATGACCGCTGTCATTGGCAGCGCTGTCATGAACAGAATCGTCAGCATGAATATTTTTTTGCATTTCAGTTCAAATCTGGAAAGCGGGTAGGCTGCAAGTATGGATATCGCCACCACGATCAGAGACTGCACCAGCGAAATATAGAGACCATTCTTCAGCGCCCTCTGATTTGCCTGACTTTTACACACTTCAATATAATTCTGTATTGTCAGTGCTGCAGGTATCTTTACACCGGAAGATGCATTCGGATCCAGAGAGGCAAGAATAATCCATACCATCGGAAGGAAAAAAATGACAGCCAGGATTGCGAGAACAACATACGGTAAAGACTTCTTCAATTTTCTATGTTTCATTTTCTGTCACCTCAATCCCTGTCAATTCTTGTATAGAGCACACTCAGGATAATACCGATTACCAGAAGCAGCATTGCGATCGCTGTGCCATAGCCTAACTGCTGGCTGACAAAAGCCTGTTTGTACATATAAATCGGAATCGTTGTTGTCTTATTACCCGGCCCGCCTCCGGTCATCATATAAATCAGACCGAAAACGCCAAGTGTAGAAAGTGTATTCAGCATGGTATTTGTCGCAATCGTTCCTCTGATGCAAGGGATCACAATATTAACAATGGTCTGAAAATAATTTGCGCCGTCAACCTTTGCCGCTTCCTCCACTTCACTCGATACATTGTCAAGCGCAGACTGGAAATTCAGCATGGAAAAAGCAGTGCCATGCCAGATATTTGCAAGAATGACTGTCAGCATCGGCAGTTTCTGCAGCCATTTGACCATCGGAATTCCCACTGCGCCGAGCATCTGGTTCAAGGTTCCCTCATTTGTAAAAAATGTGGAACAGCAGATAGCGACAACTACTTCAGGAATTACCCAGCCTGCCAGAAATACCGGTCCCACCACTCTGCGGAAAGTACCCTGGCTGCTTTTCATCATCAGCGCAATCAGGAAGCCCAGTACCTGCTGTCCAATCAGCGATCCCGCCAGGAAAATCAACGTATTCCAGATGCTGGTAAATACCGTGCGGTCCTTCCACATCTTCATGTAGTTTTCAAATCCTGTAAAACGGAAATTTTTTGCATTTGCGCCTGACAATGCAAGATTTGAAAAAGAATAGGCAAAAGTCATAATAATCGGAACGATAAAAAACATTACCAGCAGGATTACTGCCGGCAGGAGCAATGTCGAACGCCTTAATTCAGTTATGACAGGATTCTTTTGTTTCACTGACTGTTTTTGCATATATTTATCCTCTTATAAAAAGCGCCCGAGCTTTACGCATCGGGCGCCTGAATGAACTGATTGCAGAAGTACACCGACGAGGTCTGTGTCAGCCGGCATGCAAATCATGCTGCACAGCAATCAAAATTTTATTTGTCTATGCAGGCATCTGCACCTACCGCATTATTTACATCGCTCTTATACTGTGCCATTGCATCCTCAGGGCTCATGGATCCTGAAGCAACATTCTCAACCATAGCCTGAATATAAGTGGTAACCGTTGTGTATTTGTCATTCTGCGGTCTGTAATAAGCACCCTTAAGGAAGTCTGTAGCGGTCTGAACAAATGGCTGTGCTGCATAGGTCTTATCCTGAGCAACATCATTTCTTGTTGAAAGTACGCCCTGGAGCTGTACGGCATTCAGATACTGATCATAGCTCATGCAGTACTTGATGAAGTCCCAGGCTGCATCCTTCTGGTCAGAAAGTTCAGGAATGGCAAGTGTCCATCCGCCTGACATTGTTATTGCACCCGGCTCCTGGCCTTCAGATGTAGGCATCTCCGCAAAACCCAGCTTATCTTTGTAATCTGCCCATGGAGCTGCGCCTGAATCCTTGTAATTGCCTGTAATCCAATAGCCGTTCAGCACCATTGCAACTTTCCCTGCCGGCAGATAATTATTAACAACGTTATTGCTGGACTCTGTATCATAGATCAGATCAGCAGTTGCATAGTTATTTTTAAACATATCATTGATAAAATTCAGTGATTTAAGAATATTGGCAGAAGATGTAACCCATTTCCCGTTTTCGTAAACCTGCTCACCGGTGCCATATAATAATTCCTCATATGTCTGCATGGAAGTTGCTTCACCGCTGACTTTGCCTGCATTGCACCAGAACGGTGTCACATCCGGGCATTTCTCCTTGATCGTCGCACATGCATCCAGAATATCCTTCCAGGTTTTCGGCTGCCAGTCGGTCGGAAGACCAGCCTGAGCAAATACATCCTTGTTGTACCAGATACCACGGGAGTCTGCTGTATAAGGAATCGCATATACACTGCCGTTTGCAGTTACACCGCTCTTTACATTTTCATAGAACTTTCCGCCTGTCCAGTCGTCCCAGCCCTTTACATAATCATCAAGATTTGTAAGATTGCCTGCTGCCACATCTGACGGAAGATAGAAAGTATCTTCACATACAATATCCGGTGCTGTATCCTTTGACTGCAGTGCCAAAGCTACCTTGGCAAAATAGTCTCCCTCGAAAGCCGTGATATACTGATAATCAAGTTCAATCTTGTCTTTATCAGGATAGCTTTCATATGCCTGCTGAAACCACTGGTACAGCGGATTTTTTTCTCCTGTTCCTTCGTCACGCCACGTCATGGTGATCTTCGCCTTGCTTCCGTCTGATGCAGCCTTTGATGCTGCCTCTGTTGATGCGGCTGTTGATGCAGCTTCCGATGCTGCCGCTGTCGTATCTGCCTTTGCCGCAGTGGTTCCTGCTGTTGTAGCAGCCGTTGTGCTGCCGCCGCAGGCTGTCATGGAAGCTGCCATTGTTGCCGCAAGCAATACGGATATAACACTTTTCTTCATAATTCAGGACCTCCTTAGATGAATTCCGTTTCATCTTCAATGCATCTCTGCATTCCAATCTGTTCTATCTGGTTTGACTTTGAAATGTGCTGCTGTTTTCGTAACAAATGATATATCTTTTGTGACTTTATATATCATTTATCTTAACATCCGGCCGGTTGTTATGGCTATATAATATATAAATCAAATTTGTTTTTCAATATATATTTGCATTTTTCACAATATTTCGGCAGTTTTGACATTTTATTGCATATCATTTTGTATTTTATAAACATATCATTATATGTCATATATATCATTATCTGCCATAAAAAAGCGGCATCAGGCAAAATCATTTGTCCGATGCCGCTTCTGTTATATATCTTCATTCATTCTGATACCTGCAGAAAGTTTTTTATAACGCATTTTGTCCGCATACATCTCCGCATCCGCCTGCTGTGCTGCAAGATCAGAAGTAATGCCGGCCTCATGCGGTGCAAAACCGCAGCTGAAAGTCACCGCAAGTCTGCAGCCATCTGTCAGTGTAAGCGCATTTTCCCGGAAATGCTCGCGCATCCCTGTTATACGGCTGTCTATCTCCGATCTGTCGAGTGAATACACGATACACATGAATTCATCTCCGCCGACACGGAAAAAGGCATCCTGCGCCGGGAATGCAGCCTTGAGCACAGATGCAAATTCCCGCAGTGCCATGTCCCCGCTGGCGTGTCCGTGGCAGTCATTTATCTTTTTAAGATTATTCAGATCAAACATACCGATGTAAAACGGCAGGCGAATGTGCTTGCGCAGATATTCCTGCAGGTATGTCCGGTTATAGAGTCCGGTCAGCACATCCGTCTGGGACAGCCTGCGGATCTCCGCATGCATCCGGTAGCTTTCCAGAATAATCTGAATATTGGATTTTACAATTTCCAGAAGCTGCACATCCTCATCGGTGAAGGTGTTTTTTCTGGTGGAATCAAAACTGATGATTCCGTAAAGTTCGCCATGCACATAGATCGGAGCTGTCAGACTGGAGGCAAGATAGACGCCCGTCCTCTCTGTCTTGATGTCCTTATAATACTGCTTCCAGTATTTTTCCAGCTCATTGATGATCACAATCCGGTCGAGCTTCCCGTCTGTTGCCAATGAAAGAAAGGTATCCTTTACATCAAAGCTGACATTGTCCACGATATCTGTGAATCCGCGCTTTGCCACAATATAAGCCCGGTGGTTCTTTACAATCATAAGCGAGCAGAGCTCCGGATGCTCTACAGCTTTCCCGCAGTTGTCCAGAATCAGCTCATAGATTTCCTGCTCGCTGTCCAGCTTGTCAATCTGCGAGAAAACCTTCAGCATGATTTCCTGCGCAAGTGCAATTTTCTGTATCCGTCTGAAAGAAGCAGCTGCATCCAGCAGTACAAGCTGCAGGAGCCAGCATTCGCGGTCTCCCAGAAGGATCTTTTTCCCGCTCAGACTGCAGGTTCTCATTTCCTTCCCCATCTTAAGCGGTATTTCTCTGCACTCCAGCCGCTCTCCGTCCGCAAGGTAAGGCAACAGGGATACTCCCGCATCCGCAAGTGCCTCTGCCTCCGTGTTAAGCGGACGCACGGTATCCTTTTCTGCCACAAAAAGCGGAGAAGCAATGCTTTCGCTTAACTGTCTGAGTTGTTCCTCGTCAAAACGCTGCATCTGTCTCTGTTCCTCTCCTGCCAAGGTATTTTTTGACACAGGCTCTTGCCTGCTCCGCAAGTCTGTCTTCATCCGCCATAACAAGATGTCCGTCTCTCACCGCCACTCTTCCGTTCACAATCGTATAAGCGGTGCTGCCTTTATACCCGACAGTCCCCAGCATGTTGGCCGGATCAAAGCACGCACCCGTGAGATCAATCCGGTTTTCATCAATCATAAAAACATCCGCAGCCTTGCCGGCCTCAACAGAGCCGATGTCACTCCGTCCGAGGAGACGGGCTGAGCCGCGCGGCGCAAGCTTCAGAATGTCATATCCGCCCTGCGCCTCCTTGCCCGAATGCAGGCGGTGCAGGAGATAGGCCGCCCGGATTTCCTCCAGGAGATCCGATCCGTCATTGCTGGCAGAGCCGTCCACGGCGAGTCCGACCGGCACGCCCAGCCTGAGCATCTCCGGAATTCTGGCAACACCGGAGGACAGCTTCATGTTGGAAATCGGGCAGTGTGCAACGCCTGTACCGGTTTCCGCCAGTTTTTTAAGCTCTTCTGTCGTAAAGTGAATGCCATGCGCATACCATACATCAGGGCCGGTCCATCCGACCTCCTCCATATATGCAAGCGGACGCAGGCCATACCTGGCAAGCGTATAGTTCTCCTCATCTCTGGTCTCCGCCACATGGGTATGCAGGCGCACATGCATCCTGCGCGCAAGCTTTGCGGATTCCGTAAGCAGCTCACGGCTCACGGAAAACGGAGAACACGGTGCCAGCGCCACCCGGTGCATCGCATAATCCGACGGATCATGGAAACGGCGGATCACTTCCTCTGAATCCCGCATGATCTCATCCACAGTCTGTGTTACGGTATCCGGCGGAAGACCGCCGTCCTTAACAGAAAGATCCATGCTGCCGCGTGTAGCATAAAAGCGCATGCCCAGTTCATCCGCCGCCCTGAACTGCTGGCCAAGCAGCGCCGTACCGCTGGTGCCTGCCGGAAAAACATAATGATGATCCAGGCATGTCGTGCATCCTGTCTTCAGCAGCTCCGCCATACCGGTGACAGAGCTGTAGTAAACCGTTTCTTCATTCAGATTTTTCCAGATTTCATACAGATATCTGAGCCAGTCAAAAAGCTCCATGTTCTGAACTTCCTTTAAATTCCGGCTGAAGGTCTGGTAGAGATGATGATGCGTGTTGACAAGGCCCGGATAAAGGATATGATGTCTGCCGTCAATTTCCTCCGCCTCCGATGCTTCCGGAGACATCTGCAGATTTTTTCCGATCGTCCGGATGACGCCGTCCTCCATGAGGATATCTGTATCCCGCAGAACCTCATCCCGGTCATTGCAGGTAACGACCGATGCAATATTCCGGATCAAAAGCTGCCGCATTATTTCCCCCTCCTCATGTCTGTTTTCCCCTGTTCCGGTTTCTTCCGGTCTGCTTTCCCCGGCTCCGGTTTCTTCCGGTCCGGTTTCCTGCGGACCGCATAGCCGAATGTTCCTACCATGTCTCCAAGCGTATAATATCTGCCGTGCGAATACGCAAGCAGATCTGCATCCTCCATATGGAATGCGCCTTTTTCATCAATATACTGCGCATCCACCTGCACGCTTACCACCTCTGCGAGAAACATATCATGTGTTCCGAGCGGAATAATCTGCTTCACTCTGCAGCCGATGCTGACGGGCGCCTCCTCAATGGAAGGTGCCGAGATCCCGCTGCATCCGCCCGGTGTCAGATGCATCTCAGCAAATTTATCCGTCCTGCTGCCGCTCACGCAGCCGCAGTAATCCAGCGCCCTCGCAAGCTTCCGGTCAGGGAGATTGATCACAAACTCCCCCGTTTCACGAATCATTTCATAGGAGAAGCGTTCCTTCCGCACAGATATATATGCCATCGGAGGATCCGAACAGATCGTCCCCGTCCAGGCAATCGTTATGATATTTTTCTGTCCTTCACTGTTCCGGCAGCTGACCATCACCGCAGGAACAGGATATATAAAATTTCCAGGTTTTTCAAAAACTGTCTTTCTGCCCATAAAATCTCCGTCTGATCTTTTCCGGCCTTACGGAAAATCATCGTTTTCCTCCGGATCTATGCATTCAGGAACAAATATCCTTCCGCTTTGTCGCAGCCCATATCATGCAGAATCTGCAGTTCCTCTTCCGTTTCCACGCCCACAACCAGCATCTGCAGATCCAGTTTCCTGCTGAGCTCAATAATACCGGACAGAAGCGCCGAAGCATGTCTGCTCGTAAAAATTCCATCCAGAAAATGCATGTCTGTCTTGATTCCGTCAAATTTACCGTGCTGCAGCAGCTGCAGCGAGGAATGACCGCTTCCGAATGCATCCAGCCACACGCTGTAGCCGGCTTCCTTTATTTCATTCATCCTTACAGCAAATTCCTGATAATCATCCGCTATGGAGGCTTCCGAAATTTCCAGCGGAATCTGCTGCCTGCCGACACCATACTCCTCCGTCGCCCGGTCCAGCACCTGTGTCATATCCCGGACCATAAAATCCTGCCTGGACAGATTGACGGAAATCGTAAAGCCCGCGCCCCTGCCGGCCGCTCTCTCGCTGTATTCGCTGCAGACCTTACGGATAATATGGCTGTCCAGTCTGTGAATCAGGTGCGATCTCTCCAGAACAGAAATAAACTCTGCCGCCGGAATCTGTCCGTATACCGGATCCTCCCAGCGCGCCAGTGCTTCCTCGCCGCAGATCGTCCTGGTTTTTACATTGATGACCGGGAAATAGCATAATTTAATATACTGGTTTTCGATTGCCGTGTCCAGAGAAGTCTCTATATAGCGGTTTTTCTGCATCCGTATTTCAAGTTCCTGATCATAGAACTTCCAGTAGACCTCCTCCTGATTCTGAATGCTCCTGCAGGCAAAGCCTGCCGCATCGCAGGCGACGCTGATATCCGGCTGTACCTCCCTGCGGAAAACATAAACACCGGCCTTGATGGTGATCGACAGTGTTTCATAGTTCTGCCGGATCCGGTCATGCACCTCACGGATCCGGTCTTCCACCTTGTTCCGGTCTGTCAGGATAATAAAATTGTCATTCCCGAGATGTGCAATCAGGCTGGAGGGAAAAACCTCCCTGAGGATGTCCGCTTCCGTTTTTAATATCCCGTCTCCGCCGCTGTACCCGAACTGTGCATTAATGCTTCTGAAATTCACGATATTAAAATACACAACAGCAAATTCCTGCCGGCCCGCTGCATTCCCGAGAACAATCTGCGCACGCATCCGGAAATTTTTGATGTCCGGAAGACCCGTTACACTGCCTGCACTGCCTGCCTCGCCGTTTTCCTCTGCGCCGTGTTTTTCCACAGAGTCCGGGACTCCGGAAACGAAGCAGTTCTTGCCCTTGTTTTTTGCCTCATACAGAGCCGCATCTGCTTTTTTTATGATCATCCGGATATCCTGTTCCTCACTGCAGAGCGCATAT
The DNA here is from genome assembly GCA_964585695.1 of uncultured Lachnospiraceae bacterium. Lineage (GTDB taxonomy): Bacteria > Bacillota > Clostridia > Lachnospirales > Lachnospiraceae > Oribacterium. The sequence continues at coordinate 1,201 of CAZPEW010000061.1, read as the reverse complement.
ACATATCCGCCGCTGACGGACGGATAAAGCCGCTTTCCCTCTGCATTGATATGGATAAACTCTCCCTTCAGCCCCTCGATCCTCTGCCGGAATGTCTCCGGGTCATCCGCTGTAATAATCAGGAATTCGTCACCGCCGTAACGGTAGCAGTTCCCCGGTCCGAAAACACGTTTCAGAGCATCTCCGCATTCTTTCAGAATTTTGTCACCGATCAGATGTCCGAAGCTGTCATTGTAAAATTTAAAATCATCCAGATCCGTCATCATGACAGATATCTTTTTGCCGGCAAACAGCTCATAATCCTGCCGCAGCGCATTCCGGTTCTTAAGGCCGGTCAGCTCATCATGGAGAGAGATCCTGCGCAGCGACCGGTTCAGCTGACTCATTTTTTCCTCTGCCGCAAATTTGTCCCCGGTCAGAATATAGCGGGAAATCCCGATAATCTGGATGGAGAGCATCAGAATGATGCCGTTTGTCACATCCGCAATGGTCAGCCCGCCTGCCCTGTCGTCTAAAATGAAAAACAGCGCAAAGGTAAGCGTCGAAATCAGAAGAAGTGTCACCGGTCTGAATACAAAAACGCAGAATACCCAGATTGCCATCGTTATGAAGGCAAGGATATCATATCCCATCTGCTGATCCTTGACACTGATATAAACGCCGAATATCAGAAGCGTCAGGCAGAACAGCGAAAGCAGTGTCTGCAGAAACTTTTTTTCCGCCTGATAGTTCTTTTTGTATTTCCTGAGCAGAAGATGCGTCACTACCGAAATAACCAGAAGAAACAGATACGCCGTCCGGTTCCCCTGGAACCACTCCCTCTGTCTGCTGTCCGTAACAATCAGCCCGTAATAAACACTGGTTGATGCAAAAATCAGCGCTTCCAGGAAGCATGCAGTTGCAGACATCGCAAGGGAAGCCTCCACATTTTCATGGAGAATTCTTTCCAGAACGTATGGGCTGTCCTGGTGTTTGAAAATACGCATAAACAGATTTTTCATACCGGCGCCTCCCACAAAATCTCTCAGGAGTCCGCAGAACCCGCGGAAGTCAGTTTCAGCTAACAGTAGTATCTTTATTTTAACATTTTCTGCCATTTTTCTCAACAAATTAAAATAAGCAGTATTCATTCTTGTAGCGTCAAGATTTAGAGGTAATTTTATTATTTCGTTTGGAACATCTCTTTTCATTTGGTCAGACA
>CAZPEW010000060.1:0-11440 GCA_964585695.1 uncultured Lachnospiraceae bacterium | reverse complement strand
AAAATAATTGCGTATGACACAACAAGTACAAAGTAACAAGGAGGCAAACCTCAGCAAGCAGGTTGCCGAACTCCAAGGGAGAGTACATTCCTTGGAGCAGATTCTCCATCTAGGGAAGGATGTGCTGACCTTGGAAGAGGCAGCCAAGTTCATGGGCATTGCCCGCAGTTCACTCTACAAGATGACCCACGAGCAGACTATCCCGTTCTACAAGCCGAATGGCAAGATGATCTTCTTCGAGAAGTCAGACCTCTTGGCATGGGTACGGAAGAACCGTGTGTCCTCTGAGGCGGAGATTTCCGAGGAGGCTGAACGAATCATTCAGCGTCTCGCTTCCAAATAGACAGGAGTATGGCAGAATACGAGGACAAGCAGAAACTGGCAGTAGAGCTGGCAGTCCACTGGGCAAAGACTGGGCTAAGGCAATTCTCCATGCGTGATGCAGTCAATGACTATATGGAGAAGACAGGTGCGAACAAAGCCATGACGGATGAGAGCATCATTGACAGGAGAAGAATCTGTGCGCAGCAACTCACCATCAAAAGCATCGCTTTCCTAAGCAAGGATGAATTACGCAAGGTGGAACAGGAATTAAAGAGGATAGCAGAGGACGATGCGCCAATGCAACAATTAGGCTGGCATAGATGACATTTCCCTTTCTTCCCTCTGTTTGGAACAACAACATCTATCTGTTGCAAAGGTGACAAGGTTAATAACCTTAATGCCGAAAGAATAATAATCCTAACGCTGCAAGGTTAATAACCCTATCAGGTATGAAGCCGTATTTCTACGAAAGAACAGCAGAATGGAACGTTCCATCTTTCCATTTCTCTTAGTCAGTTAGCTCCAACGGCACAGCAATCATTATGCCTTTTGTAAGCAGATACTGTACCAGTCTTGTAAATGTGGATTGCCCACGGAATTTATCAATTAACCAAATGTCAAACCCGGGACGGCATGGCAGGAACACCATGCGCAGGAAGCAAGGCACATCTGTCTGCCGTTCCTTTTTCTCTTTACTGAATATGCAAAGCAACAACAACGAGGCAGCAATTCTGCCTATTGACACCTTTCTGGAGAAGTCATTTCCCTTTACTGACATCACGCTTGAACCTAATATTGTAAAATATCAATCTGATTATCAAATATTAATATCGGAAATTGTATGGTAATGATACCATATAGTTCCCGATATTTGTGAGGATTAGCCTATTCTTTCTTGTGCAACCTCAATGGCTTTCCGCTTTAATTCGTCTTCACCTTCTATAGCATCCAATACTTTGTCTGCCAACCATAGTGTAAGAAGTTCATTTTTATCAATCTTGAAATACTCAGCTAATTGTATTACTTGTGCCCGTTTAGCATATCTATCGCCACGCTCTATTTTGCTAAACATTGGAGTGTCTATTTCAAGCAAAGCTGCCAATTGCCTTTGTAGCACACCGTGTTCTTCTCTCAACTCTTTTATTTTGTCTCCTAATAACATAGTCTTTATTCTTTTGAGTTCAGCATGTGTTTCGTCGAAATTCGACGGATTTAAACATTTTCGACGGAATGGGCTGTATCTTTTCGTCGAAATTCGACGGATTGACTATAATATAAACCAATTTCGTCCATCTGTTCTAATCAATTCCTCGGTTTTCATAACTTTCAATAGATCACCCAGGCTGCGTAGTTTTTGCTCTTCAGTCTTATTGCTAGGCATTACATCTTTGATGTATTCGTAGATGCCATCACGTTTGGCTCCATCTGATCCAGCATTCTTAAGATATTGCAAAACCATCTGTTTAATTTTGTCCTTATCAAGTCCTTTTTGCTTGGTGTAACCTTGCAATTGACGAGTGGCTTTAGCAACTCCTAAAGAAATTGTATAATTGGGAGCATCGCCCGCAATAAGTCCCCTGTTCAGCAAGTCTTTTGCAACATCTTCATGTATGAATCTGCCTTTCTGCACAGCATCGAGAGATATGCAATCCCATAATGACAGAGTGTTGTCAGTCTTCAATAAATCCGTATATCGCTTATTGATCTCGTTACCATATATGCGTACTACAACCTTCTTTTTTTTCGCATCAATCTCGTAGTCTGGCATCGGAAAGTGTCTGCGCCATTGTTCGTTAAACATTTTCTTGATACCACGACTTACGGTATCAATCATATTGAAGTCCACCATTGCCTTGCATAGGCACTCATTGCGGAAATAGGTCTGAGATTCCTCATTTCTTAAAGCATTTTCCAAAGTTCCGGGAATGAAAGTTCCGGCGTTGGAATAATATAGATAGCCGGGATTCTCAACGAAATTGACACGCTGTTGCATCGTATAATCTTGATGAGCAATACAGTTATGAAGTGCTTCGCGTATAGTGTAGTCATCATACTGCTTCATTGTATCTGGGAAAAGCGTACCACCAGGCATTTCACGCAAAGTCAGATTTTCAATCTTTGAGAGAATTTCATCTACTGTCAGTATGAATGGAACAGTGAAATGTTCGTAGTCAACCACATCTTGGTTTGCATCCCTGCGTGTCCAAGTTACCTGAGCGACGACAGGACGCAGTTTAAAGGCTGATTCGTATTTGCCTAACAATATAATAGCGGCACGAGTGATGCATCCATTTCTTGTCAGTCCGCATTTGCCAAGAAATGTCTGAATATCCCAAGCATTTACCTCGGATTCGGGAATACGGCTATGTACCTTCTTAAACATTTTGCGGGCTTTAGCTATAGCAACTTCGTCAAGGTCATCTATCGTTGCATCAGGAACAATCTGTGCAGACCAATCTGTTTCACCAAATATTGGCTCATCAAGAATGACATTCATGCGTTCAGTGGTCAACTCTACAAGAGAATCTTCAATTCGCTGCCATGCTTTGTTATGAGCGTAAACAGGTAATTTGGGACGATGCTTGGGAATATGGACTACCCAAACTTTCTTGCTAGTGTCATCGGTAACAAACTCTTCAATATTGAGACCTTCTGTCGAAAGATTAACACATCGTTCTGTTAAACGAAGAATTGCCTTTTGCCGGTCATAATTATAGGTATCCGTCCCGACAATTTCCAAAGAACTGTCATGTACCCCTATCACTAAATGTCCTCCTTCCATATTGGCAATAGCCGACACATATGAGATAACATCGTTTTTCTCATCCCCACAGAACGAGTTCTTCAAATTCTTGAATTCCTTCCATTCGCAACAAGCATTCTCTTGTGGATAGTTGCGAAGGAGATATTGTTGTAGTTCTGACTCTTGCATAATTATCCAATTATACTTTCACTTTCATCATTATGTTTCTCAGCATTTCTGATGACGCATTCTTTACTTGTATTGGCATAGCAGTAGACACAGAAATGACGACAAGTATTATACATGCCGATGTCTTTGCTGATCATACATCCACATACCTTACGTTGCCCTGTATCCTTTACATTACGCACCTTCTCTGGTATTGGTGGCAAATTACCAAACAAGTCTTTTTCTGGTAATTTCAATGTATGTAGATAATAGACAAGTTCCTTATCGTCAGCAAAAATGCGTTTCATCAATTCACCATCAATACAACGATTGTGTTCTATCCCGTATTTTTCGAGGTCAATATCTTCCGCACAAGTGGCGATTTCAACATCCCAACCATCTTTGTGCCAAACTTCACGAATCTTTTGAAGTCCTTCTACGATTTCTATGCGTTGAGCAAGGTTGGCTTCGGCATTCTCCACATTCTCCTTTGTAAAAAGCATAGTTTCCTTAACAAGGTTGTTTTGAACCTTGCGATAAGCTTTTACATCAACGAAACTGAATACAAGCTTATTTGTGTAACCTTTCAGTTTATTTCCAATGTGCCAAATGCGCGTCAAGAGGTCACGAGGAGCGATGTTTGGCGTAATTATTAAAGGATCAAAACGCCAGATTACTTTCTCCTTACCAATCATATCAGAAAGTTTCTTGAATGTCTCAATTCTGTTTTCGACAGACGAAACATTAGGCTCAAAACCTTCTTTTACATAATCATTGAGTGTAACCTGAAAGTAGTAGTGTATTCCTTTTTCGTCAAGCTCATGAAGGTATGGGAGAATCGGCTTTGGGTTCTTTGTCCAAAAAATCACTACCTTGCAGTTCTTGAAAGAAATATACATTTTCTGCTGGTTGAAAGGGTTATACCATGCACAATACCCTTTAGCCAAGCGGTTGAAAAACCACTTGGCGTAAAATGCTGGTATGTCAGTTGAACGGCTTGCTGATATGATTATAGGAGCTGTCGCCTCTACGGAATCACCATTTTCAATTGTGATATGAATCTTGTCGTTCATAACTGTATTAAAGACGTTGTTTAAGAGCAGAGATTGTTTTCTCTATATCGATGGGCCTATAGGCATCGTTTTTCCATTTCATATCTTTTCCATTTCTGCTAACTGGATCACGCTGGCCTGAAACAAGTTTAGCATGGAATTCCTCTAAAAGCTCATGTTCTGTCTTCCCAGCGGCATACTGAGGGTCAAATACCCAATTCAAATCATTGATTATTTGTTTGTATGCAAAATCCTTAAGCCCAGGATTGATTTCCCTTATAAACGCAGCTATTGCGTCGACATTCTCGATTTTGAATGGCAATTTACCCACCCCTGGCTTCTTGGTTGCTTGCTCTACATTGGTACTTGAGTTTTGACCAGAGAGCAAATTACCAAAGATATTTCCTATTTTTTTTATAGGCCTCATTATACCAGACTCTTCTGCCTGAATATTGAAGTAAGCAACTAAATTATCTCGTATTTCCTTGGAAATATTCAAGTCGTCAAGCATGCAACGGAATGAGACGGGTTCACCAACCTTATTTTCTAGTTCAAGAGCTACTAACGCTTTGTCATGATAATCCTTTGCGCTCTTCGTTGTAAAGTCCTTCAATACGCTCTTTACCACATCAGAGAGTTCATGGGTTCGTGATTCGGGCAAGCTTAAGACACGTTTCATCTCCTTGTAGAGATTTGTTCTGGTACTTATTAAATTTTTTAATATGTACAGATATGCCTCGAATTTGCCTTGGGCGGCCTCTAGTTGCAACGCGGATTCTATGCAGTACTCGTTGGCTCTCTTCTGTCCATGGGGCAACGTGTTTATAACAGATTGGACATTCTCACGAAGATCTGTGTTCACTACAGGCGCACCAACGCCATTTAATTTGATTTCAACAGGTTGTTGTATAAAAGGCCATTCTCCTTTTGACTCTGTATTATAGAGAAGTGTACAGATTGCTCTGTAATTCTCACCAAATGATGGAAGATTTGTAATGGATGCGATTATCGGTTTCGGAATTTTTACGTATCCTATTGTAGCCCCCCACAATGCAAGTGAGTAACTGTAGTCAGAGTAGGAATTATCTTCGCAAAACTGCACAATAGCATCAAAGTCTTCTCCCTTAAGAATAAAAGCTGCTAAGGCCTTAAGGATGGGGTTGTCTTGCTTTTTTACATCAAGCGGAGTAAAGCTCTTGATGTTCTGTCTCAAATCATTCATGAACTGTTGAGCAGGGCTGCCTTGCCATTGCCAATTTAATGATTCCCATATGTTTTTTGCGGAGATAGTAATTTGAGTCGCAATATTGAATCTGTCTGTACGCAGGGTATCAGAAGTCGGCGCAGTACCATGCCATAATATAGTATCAATAAACTTATTGAATAGCATTGTTTCCTGAGAGTCCTTTGTAAGCATACATGTTTCGTATGTAGGATCCAAATCAAAAGTGTTTGCCACATTAAACTCGGAAACTTGTTTTATTTGATCCTCTTTCACAATCTGAGAAGTATAGGACTTTAAACTATCGCGATACGCTTCTATGTTATCATACCCATATTGGCTTAGTGAGACGTAAGAGCGCAGACCGTTCTTTTTCATAAAATTCGTTTTGAGAACATTCTCCTCATCATATAATTTTAGCAACTTATTGAGTGCATCCGAAGGAATTGCAAGTTCTGTGAGGGTATTATCCCACATTTCCTTACATCTTCTCATGGAAGGGTCAAACTTTCGAAAGTCTGTATCTAACTGTTTTAGTTCTTGGTAGAAAGAACTATTACCGAAGCCTCCATTATTTTTGAGAGTTGCGACAATATCGTAGATCCTTTTCTGAATTTTGAGTAAGACTGCAGTATCAGAGGATACAGATTTGGATATGCCGAGATAAAATCCCAAAATGAACCCTTTAACGACATTCAATTTGTTGTTCTGGAGAACTTTTGCATCATAATTCTTGCATGTATCCTCTACATGAATATTCAATCCTGACAAATAAGCCAAATTGAAATCTCCTTTGCAAAGGTCAAACTTAAAGTGATCTCCAAGTTTGTTTGTCAAACTATCAGAACAACTAAGTCTAGAATGATTTAAATCATTGACATTGTAAAATAATATTCTCGTATTGAAGGGGGAAAGATTCAAAACACTGTCCAGAGAATACACATGAATCCTATCATTTTCGAAAATATGAGTCAACGGTGTTGTCTTTTCGTCTATATCAACTTCAAGAACGATAGGACGACTATCGTGTTCGTTATCCTTTATCTCGAAATAAGGGATTTTCGAAAACAATATCAAAACATTCTTGAACGGAATGAGATCCAATCCGTAGAATGTATTATATCCATAGTTCCTAGCATTGTAGAACGATAATGGCGCAATACATTCTGTAGATAGAATGTTGTCTATATTAAGTGAAGATGTTGCTATAAATAATTTCATTACAGTCAGTGATTAAATAATATCAATTTCTTCGTTGTTGTTGTATACAGGATTGTCCTTCTTAGGGAAGAGTGGAGACAAAGATGATGTGTATCCTAAATAAAGACGTTCACTACACCTTGTCATAGCCACATAAAGTGCTGCACGCTTATCAGTATTCTTCTCACATCCTGGGATAAAGACATCCTTGAATTGGAGTCCTTTTGCACACCACCAAGTCATAATTTTGGGGTTAGAGGAATGGAAATCCAAGTCCATTTCAGTATCTTGGTTGGCATTATACTTGAATTCACACGTGATGCCTTTTCTCATCAGATAATCCTTGACATACTCTACAGACCATTCGCCCTTGTCATCCGTATTGAATGGCAATAGGATTCCGACATTCGTTAAGGATCTGTTTTTTATGATGTCCGCGATTTTATCCAGTTGTCCATCATAACTATTTGCAGAGATAAGGTTGGGTTTCTCACCTTGACGCTTACACTTGAGAACCAAGTCCTCTACATTTCCTACCTTCTCGCCAAGAGCTGCGACTTCTTGAGTCAGTCTGTAGTTGAAATATAGAGGATCCGGAGCAATGCCCATATCCGAAGCCGTGCGTTCAATAGTTTGGGTTTGCCCTCTATCGCCAAAGCCCATAATAGATTGAGCAGTATCGCCAAAGAACAAGCAATACTCCCCATACTGTTTCATTTCATTAATTTCATCCCTTGTAAAATCCTGGCATTCATCAACTATGAGGTATTTTACTCTTCTTTGATTATGGCGCCATTGATGGTAATGATATACATTTCTAAGTCCCAGCTTTTTCAAACCATCCTCAAAATACTTTCTCAAAGACTTAGTATATACGATAATTGTGTAACTTTCACCGAGAGCTGCAATTTGTTTAGCCTTATGAAGGGCAATAAGCGATTTGCCGCTTCCTGCACTGCCGGAGACAACCATAGACTTGTTATTCTTTCTGTCTATCAGCTGCCTCTGGAAATCATCTAGACTTGAATAGTCAATGAAGAATTCAGAATCGAAGTCTGCCATAATTTTTTAATTTATTTGATAGTACATGAGTTATATTCGGTTTCCCCATTGGATGACACAACGACATTCTCGGCAAACGGTTTCTTCCCAATTATCCGGTAGATAATTTTGCTTATATCGTTGTTCTTTGCAGAATGAGTTACTCTTATCTCCTTCTTGAAAAAGCATCCGTTTATACATTTGGACTCTTTGTCCTTGCATGCAGTCGGGTATATTGTTGCGAAATCATCGTTTTCAGCTACGAATTCATTCAATTCTGCATTAAGCATGTACGGAATGAATTTTTTCGTTGCTGGACTTTTTATGGTTACATCTTCTATCAGCATAATGCCTTTGTCTGTTAATTTAGAAGACAGCATGCTTGCCGTTTGTTTGTAGGCCTTATTTTCAATGCGCTTTTTTGCTAGCATCTCGCAGATTGCCTTGCATGATAGAATCAAATCATATTTGTCTGATAAAACATCTGATACGAGATTTAAATCGTTCTCGCTTTCAATGAAGACTGGGCCTATTCGGTAATCAATCTTGAGTCTGCTGTGTTTCTTGAACTCAGCCATAATCTTCTCAAAGAACCTTAAGGCCATTTGGTTTCCGTCTATTGCTAACAGTTTGACGGATTCTAATGATGATTCGTACTTCTCGAGAAAAGATAGAAGTCCAAAGAGATCGCCACCAGTGCCACAGCCTAAATCAAGGATACTGACAGAAGTCCGTTCCCCGACTAAAGAAAGATAATTGCTGTTTTGGCTGAATTCTTCAAAGATTGATTTTACTTCGACAAAACTTCTCGGGAAGTATGTGCCGAGGTATACTTTAATCTCGCCTGTGTTCAAATTCAGATTGTACTCAAACCTGGAATGGTTGGGAGAGTATTTCGCACCAAGGTCAAAAAACAAATATCTGTCCAACCAATTGGGAAGATCTACATCTGCAAGTGTGCCATCAGAATGAATGCTGGCGGATTCTTCTATGTCGGGATTATTCCCCTCTTCTATTTGAGATACAATACGTTCTCCAGTCTGCCAGTACAAAATATCATCCGACATCCTTGCCATGTCTTTTTGCAAGAACCTGTACAGACGTTTTTCTTGGTCAGGTGCAATCCGTCCTTTTAAGAGCACGACAAACTCATGATCTATGTGCTTCATAAAGGAAGGATACGCTCTTCCAAAATCAATTGGAGTAAGGGCAAAAACCTCTATGTCGTTCACCCCCAAAACAACATTGATAATTTGATGTGCATACTCCTTCAAGGGAATCAAATCTGCACTTGAGTGTAACACATTTACCTCATCCGCTACACTTTGACTCTCTATTTCTTTTGAATCTATGACATCTTTGGTTTGTGGCAATTCGGACAAACTTTCTTCTTGGTACAATGTATCAGGTACTTCGCTGAACGCATCTTTAGATAGCTTTTGGGCATCTTTTTTTATGCCCTCAAAGATCTCTTTCTTGTTCTCCTTGGGTGCCTGTGATTCATAAGAGGCATTGCTGAATTCCGTCAGATAGAAGGGATTTAGGTTGAGAGTTTCCGCAAGTTTAACGATTCCGAGTGGGTCAAGGTCGGTGTGAGGACAAGTGATGTCATCCAACTTTTCAATGAAATGTTCGCTATCAGTAATGTGAAGCCAAGACCTGTTGGTGGCACTTAAATTGTTCTCCAACTCTATTGGTTGATGAAAAATAATAAGGTGTGGCACGTCCTTGATTTGGTTCTTTACAACACCTAAGACTTTAAGTTCTTTCTTAACTGTCGAATGGTTTATTCGTGCTTGTTGGAGGGCTGTTTTTCTTGAGCCTCCCTTGATGGTTTTTCCATCGCAAGTCCATTCTCCGTTTTCATTGGCAACAACTTTGCCACCATAATTCTTAAATTCGATTGAGATGATAGCATCCTTCTTGATAAACAACGCATCTAATTCACATCCAATATTATAGTTGCCTGCGAACACACAGAATTCATTCGAATCCTCATAGTGAGCTTTGAGTTGCTCACAGAGAAACCGAAACTGCTCACGTTCTGCTGTTGTGTCAAAGTTTCCGACTCTGAATGTTAAAAGTCCTCCCATTACAAAATATCAATACTATTTTTGTAAACTAAATGATCTTTGTTCCTGCGTTGACTTTTCCGTTTAAGAATTGTCAGTTTTCGACTACAAAGGTACAAAAAATATAGCAAACACTTGTATGTATAGATATGAATTTGCAATAAATATATTACTATCAATCAACTATCTTCGTTTTACCGAAGTATGCTTCTTTGCTACGTTATCATTCCACGGAAGGTCAGACGATGAGCCACCAGATCCAGTACCAACATGAACCTCCGCCGGTCCTCCGGCAGCAAGGGTAAAAGCTGCATCCAATAGCTCTGCCTGCTTTCCATTTACCTGCTCCTGCGGATCGAATACAGCATTGACAAACTCCTCGTCCGTGATCTGGCCGTTGAAATGTTTTTGGGCCACATCATAGTCTATCTGGAATTTGATGTTCTCAAAAAGCTCATCACCGACCCGTGTCCAGATGTGGAGCGACGGATTCCGATAGTTTGAGACATTGATACGTACAAGCTCGGCACCGGACGAGAGGCTGTAACGCTGGGGATTAGCCTTGCGGTCGAGCAAACTTATCTGTTTCCTCTGCCTGTCTATGATTGCATCCTTCTCCTTGAACTGCCGTTCTGCCGCTTCCGCCTGATGAATGGCCTTGTCTATTTCTTTTTGATAGCCGTTTCGCAGTTTTCCGATTTCTGATTTATGTTGTTCCTGCAACCGTACCTTTTCTGCCTGAAGTTCCTCAATCTGTTTATTGAGTTCGGCAATCAGCCTGTCCTTGTCTGCCAGCTCCTTCTTTGTCTTGGCAAGGTCTCCCTTGCCGAACCACGCGAGGATAGTGTTCCTTCCTTCTTGCGCCTTCTCCACATCGGCCTGTAACTTGGCTATATCCTCTTCATACTGGATTAACTGCTGCCTGTAATATTCCGAGTTTGTCTGATGCTTGGCGGTAGAGCCGACAATTCCACGCTGCAACCCGAACGGTTTCATGGCCTTGGCATAGCTGTTCTGGTATTCATGCAATTTGGTACGACGCATCACATCGTCCGCCGACAGACGTGGTCCGGACTTCGTTTCATATTTCTTTTCGCCCTCCCGCTTCCTGCGGATACGCTCACCGGTTACTATGGGCACGACTGTGGCGTGCAGGTGCGGGGTCTTCTCGTCCATGTGCAGCACGCAGGACACAAGGTTGTCATCACCAAAGGTTTCCTTTAGCCATTTGAGATTGGCATCGATCCAACTGTCCAATTTGCCATCATTGACAATTTCTATCATCTGCTCATGCGTTCCAGTCAGCATTACGCGTATTGCCTTTGTCTGGTTCTTGCTGACTTTGCGGCGTAGCCCGGCGGTCTCGATGCGGCGCTGTATCGCCTCGGTGCGATTGGACACGCCATCGGGGAATCTGACCAACTCACGGTTGAAATGTGTCCGGTCCGCATCGGCATTAACCGGCACATAAATCTTTCCCTTGGCATCCTTTCTTTCTATATGGCATGACATTCCACTGTCATTGCCGCTGCCACGCTGCAGGTGGCAGACTGCGTATTGTGTATTACTCATATCTATTCGTTAACCCGTTGGCGGAATTAATTCACTAAAAAATGTC
>CAZPEW010000059.1:0-11727 GCA_964585695.1 uncultured Lachnospiraceae bacterium | reverse complement strand
ATATAGGTGTGCGCAATACCCGCTGCACAGGCTGTAATCGCACATACCGACCTGCCGCTGTCTGCAGCCGCCGGTGCTGTCTGCCCGACCGTATAATTCAGCTCGTCATAAAACTGCTGACTGCTCCCGCTTGCAAAAAGATGATCCAGGTATTCCTTGTCCGCCGCCTTTGTCATCAGTTCTGCAAGAAGATCAAGATGTGTGCTGCCGGCCTGTCCCTCCGGAATTGCCAGCAGGAAGATGAAACGGACCTGATTGTCCTCCTCCACACTCTCCCATCCCTCGATCGGCTTCTTTACCGATGCCACTGCGAATGCTGCTCTCTTTACTGCACTGCTTTTTCCGTGCGGAATCGCAAGTCCGTTGTCCATACCGGTCTCGGAGATCTTTTCACGATCAAATACCGCCTTTAAATATTCTTCCTTTGAACTGAGAATTCCTTCCTTGTCCAACTGCTCTGCCAGAAAACGGATTACTTCTTCCTTTGTTGTAAAATCCATACCCAGTGATATAAGACGCGGGCTGGTCGCTTGTTTGAGATCCATTATTCCCCTCCTTAAAATGTACCAAACAAATTTGATGGATTCAGTGTAGCACAGGAATTCCGCTGTACAGGTTTTCCGATAATTATGCACATCAGATCAGCAGAGCTTGTCAAAAATACACAAAAAAGCATGCTGCGCCCGCCAGGGCAGTATCAAGCATGATGCCGTCCGGCAGGGCAGTATCATGCTTGATGCCGTCCGGCAGGGGATTTTTTTCAGGGTTCGTTCACAGCTGCTGCGTAGCGTTCATACTTTTTATTAAAAACAGAACGGCGGTCTGCAAAGCTGCCGCCGTTCAGCATAAAAATCCTTCACTGACGCAGAAATGCGCCGGCTCAATGAGGAAAGGCCATCCCGCCTGTGTCCTGCTGTACTGGTCTGTGCATGGGTTTCCGGCGGATCTTCGTTATATGCCGGCTGCAGAGGTGACGTCATTCTGCATGCCAGGGTATGTTCTTGCATCTCCTGCGGAGCGAGGACAATGGAAGGATATTTCTGCTGACTTTCTTCTGTGGTCCGGATGGATGCACCCAGGCTTTCCGTGAGTGCGAGATACGGATCATCACCTTCGCGGAGGCTTTTTATCCTGATTCAGGTGATCGGTGCGGGATTGAAGATACAGAGGTCGTTATGCAGTCTGTATTTCTCTACATATGGCTGTTTCCTGCCGCTTGCGACGTCGAGGATCTCATGGAAGAGTTCTGTGCCGACGTCCCGGATGTCTTTGTCTCCGGTAGCGATCGGGCCTGCGTTGATGTCAATGAGATCCGGCCACTGTTCTTTCATTTCGTTTCTGGAGCAGACCTTGATGACCGGGGCAATGGCGAGTCCGTATGGCGTCCCGCGGCCGGTCATAAATACCTGCAGTCCGATGCCGGATGCGAGCTGGCATGGTCCGCAGACTATGTCACTTGCCGGCGTTGCCGCATAGATGAGTCCGTGGCTTGTCGGACGTTCTCCGGGGGAGAGTACTTCATTGATCGGGGAGGACCCGGACTTGGCGATGGAGCCCATGGCCTTTTCCACGATATTCGCGAGACCGCCTTTTTTATTGCCCGGCGTCGGGTTTGCGCTCCGGTCTACTTCGCCCTCCTTCAGGTAATTGTCATACCATTTCATTTCTGATGCCAGGCGCCTGCCGACTGCTTCGTTGATGCAGCGCTGTGCCAGGAGATATACACCGTCCCGCACTTCCGTGACCTCGGAGAACATAACTGTGGCGCCGCCTTTTACCAGCATATCTGCGGCATAGCCGGCAGACGGATTTGCCGTAACGCCGGAGAATGCATCGGAGCCGCCGCACTGCATGCCGACCACAAGCTCTGAGAGCGGGAGGGTTGTCCTCCTGCGCGCATTCAGGATTCTGAGCTTCTTTTCCGCCATTTCCATGATCGCGCTGATCATGGCATCAAAACCTTTTTCTTCCTGCAGAATAAGGACATTGTCCTTTGAAATTTCCTCCGGATACTGCTCGCAGAAGCGTTCCACAGTAAATTTCTCACATCCCAGGCCGATGAGCATGAACTGTCCGCCGAAATTCGGATGCATGGCAATGTTCCGGAGAATACGCTGCGGAATAACGGCTTCCGGTGCGTTGATGGCAACGCCGCAGCCGTACGGGTGATTCACGGCCACAACATCATCGACATTCGGATACTGCGGGAGAAGCTCGCGGCGGATGCGTTCCAGCGCTGTATTCAGGACACCGGTGACGCACTGCACCGTCGTATTGATTCCGAGGATGTTTCTGGTGCCGGCCGGGCCGCCTTTTGGATTGACATAGCCCTCCCAGGTAAGCTCGGGCGGTGTCGGCAGCTCCGTAACCAGATGTGTGGCAAATTCCATATGATCTACATCCGGCGGTGCCGGAAGTTCCAGCATGAATTCATTGATCCAGTCCCCTTTATGGATCGGGCGGATTGCATATCCCAGGATCACGCCGTAGCGGATGACCGGCGCGCCTTCTGCGATCTCCGTCAGGGCAATCTTATGGGCCTGCGGGATATCCTGCGTCGTTACTACGCCCGGCATGATTTCCGTTCCCTTTTTAATATCGTGAACCGCTATGACAACATTGTCTTTTTCATGTATCTTTACAAATAATCGCTGCATAAAAATAAACTCCCTTCACCGAATGATGCCTCATTTCATCTATGAGTCTCATTATAGTGAAGGGAGTTTTCTAAGTAAAATTAATAATTCCGGAGTTTCACGCTGTTTTGCTTAGAGTTGTCGAGATATAACCAGAATGCAGCAATGTCAGCTTCCGGATAAGCATGCAGATCCCGCAGATTCTCAAAAAGGATGCAGCAAGGTCAGCTTCTGAAAACCATTCTGTCCAGGCGGTCAAACAAGTCCTCCAGGAAGCTGCCGAGCGGGATGAAGCGTACCGCATACATGGCGGCTTCCGCAAGCAGGATGCCCGCAAATACATCCACAATGACATGCTGCTTTACGAGCAGCGTCGACACATACACAAGAACTGCCGCCGTCAGAAAAAAGATTTTCTTCCAGCGCGGAATCCGCCGGTTTCCCCGGACGCCGATCCAGCACATGGTGCTCAGGAGACAGTGGAGCGAGGGGAAAAGGTTGGTCGGGGCATCTGCCATATAGAGGAAACGTGTCGCATCCATGATAAAGCCGCTCCCGGTCAGTTCCGGACGTACCATGGTCGTCGGAAAGGCAATGAAAAAGACGGCGCAGACTGCCCTTGACAGAAGATCCGCGGACGCATAGCGGAACCATCCTTTCTTCCCCTGCTGCGCGACCAGGAGATAGCCCAGGCACCAGACCAGGTAGCAGCCGAAATAGACCAGTACCCAGGCCGGGCAGAACGGAATTCTCCTGTCCAGCTCCGTTGTAAGATCCGTATGTGCTGCATTCCGCATCAGAAGCTGCGGGAGCCAGTAGGTCGGAAAATTCAGTAAAAAAGCGCAGGGCAGGCTGAAAAGCGCATACCGGGGAACCAGTCCTGCAAAATGCCGCTCATACCACTGCCCGCGTGCATTCAATGCTTCCCTGGTCTCATTGTCTTTCTGCTGCATGTCCGATTCCCTCTCCCCGTTTTATAACTGTTTCTCTGCCCGCTGCCGTATTCCGCAGCAGATCCTCATCCGGGAGCAGTCTGCCCCGCGGAATGCAGAGGATGATGCTGGACCCTCCGAATTCGAAATAGCCTTTCTCCTCCCCTTTGTGCACCTGTCCGTACATCGGCGGATTAACAATCCGTCCCACCATCATCGCGCCGACCTCCATCATGAGCACCGGTCCGAATGTCTCTGTCTCAAGAATCATATATTCCCGGGTATTCTCCCGGTATATTGCCCGTCTTGCAGCCGCCTCGGGCTGCACTGTATGGAACACTCCCGGAATCCGCTTCTCTCTCCCGGCCGTTCCGTCCGCAGGATAGCAGTAGCGGTGGCAGTCATCTACGGTCAGACGGAAAAGAAAGAGATATCCGCCCCGGTACTG
Source organism: uncultured Lachnospiraceae bacterium (assembly GCA_964585695.1). GTDB lineage: Bacteria > Bacillota > Clostridia > Lachnospirales > Lachnospiraceae > Oribacterium. The sequence goes on along the minus strand of CAZPEW010000059.1, from coordinate 7,711 downwards.
CGCTGCAAGCGCCTTGTCCCGGAGCAGACTCTCCATTGTGTAGGAAACACCCTTGATGAAAAAGGTATTTCCCTCCTCTATTCTGCATATGGTGAGTTTTCCGTCGCATGGAGAAACCATACGGTTCCGGGCCATATCAACCGGTCTCTTTTCCGGACGGATGTCCCTGGAAAAGAATGCATTGAAGCTCGGATACGGTGCTCCCAGATAATCAGAGATACGGATATGATTTTTACGGATAAAGCCGCTGATCAAGAGCGCTGACAGCCTGCGGTTTAAAAACCAGCCTGCGGTTTCCGAGACCCACGGCCGGATGAGTATCCGGAGAATGGCCCTCCCCGGGCGTGTTTCATACAGGAACTCCGCAGATTTCCGCTGTCCGTCATAGGTTTTTACAGTATGACCGTTACGATCTGCACTTTTCATCGATCCACCTTATAAAATCATCAATCAATGGACCGCTGCGTACAGGCTCCCGGTAAATACGGAAATGCGCAAAGAAGAAAATCAGTACCACAGCAACCGCTACCAGCACAATCAGAAGCCATATGACCGCATCCTTAGGCCGCTTCATCTTGAAGTCAATGATAAAACAGGTTCCGACCAGAAGCAGCATGGCCGTCAGAATAACGGAAAAGGTTTTTTCCGGTACCAGAAGGCTGAGCAGGAAGGTCATCGGCAGAATCACGGAAATAGAAGTGATCGGAAGCCCATGATAAACCTTCTCCTCATTGTTTTTTCCGGTCTGCCGGTTTGTCTCCAGTACATTGAAAAAAGCAAGCCGGATGACGCCGCAGATGCAGTAATAGATGATGGAAAGTACACCGATTTTGCTGTTTACCCCCAGGAAATAACAGATCATTGTCGGGAAAACGCCGAAGCAGACAATATCGCAGAGCGAGTCAAGCTGAATTCCGTACAGCTTCTCATCATCTGTGCGGTTTTTTTTGCTCCGCGCAATTTTACCGTCAAAGGTATCACACAGACCGGATAATGCAAGGCAGAAGATCGCCGCCCGGAAGTGTGCATCCATCGCCTGCGTCATACCGAACACAGAGGATGCAAGGCTTAGGAGTGTTAATACTACTGTATAATCATAAAATCCAATCATTATCATTCCCCTTTTTAAAAAGCATGCCCTATTATAATACCATAAAAACCGCCATATGCGAATGCTATTATTATCTGCATATTCTGAACATTGATAATTGCCGGCAAATATCATTTTCCCGGGAATACTTCCCGCACAAACGGAGATGCCGCAGACGCCGGGAAAGAAAACAGATACAGCTCCTCTCTCGCTCTCGTCATGGCGACATAAAAAAGTCTGCGTTCCTCCTCATACTCCGGATCCTCTGCCTCTGCCGCCGGGAGCACACCGTCCAGGATGTCTGCAAGATAAACCCGGCTGTACTCGAGTCCCTTGCTGGCATGGATCGTGGAAAGTGTGATCCCGCCGCTGTCCGTGCCCTCATGCACCATCCGGTCCAGCTCCTCCATCCGGTCAAGGAAGCCCTGGATATCCGCCTCCTGCTCTCCCAGAATCTGCAGTATTTCCGCTTTGCCCGGATCTGTTTTCCGGTTTTCCATATAATCTCCGTAACCCATGAAATGAATAATCCGGTAGACGGCCCGCCCTGCGGACTCCTGCGCCATGTTCCGGAAATGCGTTTCCAGTGCAGCGCACTGCCGTTTTACATAAGGAGCTGCCCCCTTCGTTTCCGCAATAACACGGAAAAAACCATGTTTCATATCCGCCTCGCGCACCGCATGCGCGGCAAGCTCTCTGCTGATCCCGGCTCCCATCTTATAGTAGATGCGCATAAATGCTTCGCTGTCCCAGGGATGCAGGGCAAGCACCAGGAAATCACGGATGTCCCGCACCACCGGATGCGTGAAATAGGTCGTATCTGATTTCTTAAGACAATACGGTATCCCCCGCCGGCTCAGAAGATCGATCAGCGGCAGCGCACTCTCATTATTCCGGTACAGAACTGCCGTATCTCCGGCCGGATGCCCTGCCGAAGCATAGCCCGTCCCGGCAGATGGCACAGTATTTTCAGGCCCGGCTGCTGTATCCGTTTCCTCCGCTTCCGCAATCTTAAGGAGATACCTGTACTGTGCGGCTCTGGTTCTGACCGGTATTTTCCGGAATATGCCGCCTGCCTCCCGCGATGCATGCATGTGCTTCTGATGCCGCTTTTTGTTCTTCTGGATAAACCGGTCTGCCGCCTCCGCAATCTCTGCCCTGCTCCGGTAGTTTGTTTCCATCAGCAGCACGCGGGCACCCGGATGCTGCTTCTCAAAAGATAAAAGCGCCTCCGGATAAGCCGCGCGGAAACCGTATATGCTCTGATCCTCATCGCCTACCATAAAAAGATTCCCGTCCTGTCCCGCCAGGAGACGGATGATCTCGTGCTGGATTCTGGAAGTATCCTGCGCCTCATCCACTGAAATATAACGGTATCTCTGCCGGAATGCCGCAAGCACTTCCGGAAACTGCTTCAGGATGCGATGGGCATACACCAGCTGGTCATCATAGTCTATCTTTTTTTCGCGCCGCAGTGTCTCATTGTACTTCCGGTACATTTCCGGGAACTTCTCGATTCCCACATCGAGCTTTTCCGTTTCCTCCGGCGTCAGCATACGGTTTTTCACATAGGCAATCCCCGTCTGCAGATTCCGTATGTCATTCTCCGCCGCAAATTCTCCCGATACGGCACGGTAGATATTTTTCAGAACCGCCGTACTCTCCGTACCGATCACATCAAAAACACTTCTGCCTGTACGGCTGCCGTAATACTGGAGTACAAGCTGCGCCAGCCCGTTTATGGTCCGGAACTGGATCCGTTCCGCATCTGCCGCCCCGAATGCTTCTGCATAGCGGCTGCGCATATCCTGCGTTGCTGCCACCGTATAGGTCACGGTAAGAATCTGCTCCGGCATAACCCCGAGACAGTGTATAAGATACCCCAGCCGCGTGATCAGAACCGTCGTCTTGCCGCTTCCGGGTACAGCAAGCAGCTGGACTGCGCCTGCTGTTTCCCGTACGGCACATTCCTGCTGCTGATCCAATGAAATATGAAACTGCTCTCTGAATTCCTGATAAGACTGCAACGGACTCTCCTGTCTGTTTATTTTTACGTTCTGTGCTGCCTTCTGTCCGGAAGCACCGCACTTTTCTGCTTTTTGTTTTCATACATCGAGTGGTCCATCCGTTGCATAAATGTCCGCAGAGTGTCCTTCTCCGGATCATAAACACTCTGTCCGCTGGAAAAAGACAGCTGATACGGATAACCGACCGTACTGTTGAGATTTTTCAGCTGATTTTCCAGCATCCGGATCACCCTGGCGATTTCCTCCGGGTCCTCCCGCTGCAGAATAATGACAAATTCATCTCCGCCGAACCGGGCTGCCACATCCTGCCGGTGTATGGATTTCCGGATTGCTCTGCCGAAGCATGCAATCGCCCTGTCTCCCTCCATATGTCCATAGGTATCATTGATATTCTTGAAACGGTCCAGGTCAATCATGATGCCGCAGACCTTTCCCTTTTTATTCAGACGCAGCCGGTGCCTGAGATATGAAAAAAGATACTGTCTGGTATACAGGCCGGAGAGGACATCGACGGAATAATCCTCACTCTGCACATTAATATATATGGATATCATGGAAACTGCAAGAGATGACCAGGTAACGGAAATCCCGTAAATGCACATCTGCAGGACGCTGCCGAGGAAAAGCGGCATCACAAAGATCAGGGTCGGCATGAAAAGATAAGGACGTTCCGGATTCTTTTCCGTATAGGTAATGTACTCCGCACGGAAAAGATAAAAGAAGCTTACAATAAACGGGACAAAAGTCAGTCTGGTACGCGCGTAGACATTCGCATCCGAAATGGAAAAAATCACCGGTGTAAACAGATTGATCACTGTCATCAGGAATACACAGGCGGCCGGCAGCGCCCACAGCGGATTGTGCCGGGCTTCCTCTCCGTACAGCTTGGTTTCCACATAAATGTCCCACAGATATACAAAAACGATGTTTACCATGAATAAAAGCGTATTCAGGAGCATATTGACGGCATGCGATCCCGGAAAGATCCTGCCGTCCACAATAAAAGATGCCCCTTCCAGCCCGCAGAGCGCAATCGTTCCAAAGATCATCCCATAGTAGATCTGTTCCGCTGTACCTGTGCGGCGCAGATTTCTCCCGCCGCAGATCAGAAGCATAACCATCAGCAGAATGCCGAACCCATTTGAAACCAGTATTGCCTGCAGATTCATCTGTGATCCTCTCCGCGCACAGCCCCTCCATATATAAGGACGCCGCTTTTTCCTCTGTTTTTAACCAGATACATCGCTTCATCCGCTTTTTTTATAAGTGCTTCCCGTCCCGGCTCCTCCGGACTGGCAAAGGCGATGCCTATGCTTGCAGAAACGGAAACCGGATTTCCCAGCGCTGTCCTGATGGTGCTGATCTGCCGGAGCAGCCTCTCTCCGAGTGCGGCAACCTCTGCTTCCTCATCATAATGTGAGATGAAAAGGAAAAACTCATCTCCGCCGAGCCGTGCCGGATGCACACTCTCCGAGGCATTTTCCTGCAGAATACGTGCGACGGAAATGAGGACAGCATCTCCGCTGTCATGTCCGTAGGTATCATTGACCGCCTTAAAGCCATCCAGATCCAGGAGAATTGCCGCCTGCTGCCGGTCGGTAAGCTTGGCGCCGATGATCTCGTAAACACCTGCCCGGTTGGTGAGTCCCGTCAGAATATCTGTCTTTGCGGACGCTTCCAGCCTGCTGTAGCTGACTTTCAGCTTGTGGGACATCACATTCGCCGCTTCGCACACATCTCCCAGCTCGTCTTTTCCGCCGCAGACAGCCGTGTGCTCCATCCTGCCGTCCGCAATGGCATTGAGATTTTCCGTAAGCTCGCTCAGCGGCGCCGTAATCTGGTGCGCAAACAGAAGCCCTGCAAAAAGCGCAAGCAGCCCGGCACCCGCTGCAATCATCAGCGTCATACGGTTTACCTGCCTCGAATGTCCGTAGATCTCAGATTGCGGCATTGCCGCCGTGACTGTCCAGCCGGTTGCATCATCCACCAGGGAATACGCTTCTGTCCGTTCTCCACCGGCAAGGTAGGAAAAACGCCTGCTGCCGGAGGTGTAGCGGCGGGCGGCTATGTCCTGCGAGAGAGCCGCAAGCTCCGGGCTCTCCTGCATAAGTTCCGGCAAGGCTTCATTCGCATAGGAAAGAAACTGTCCCGCCCGGTTCAGGATAAAAAGATAGCCGGAGCTGCCGATTTTCAGTCCGCGCACATATTCCTTTACCTCGGTCAGGTCAATCTGCCGCATGATGACGCCCAGTGCCTGCCCCGCATCATTCCTGACCGGCTGCGCCATGATCAGCACCGTTTCGCCGTTCTGCCGGAGAACTACCCTGTAGGCATCCGGATATCCCTCCATTGCCTTCCTGAATACCTCCGGATCCTCTGCTTCCGTCCCCTTCAGACTGTGATCGGGACTTACCGCAATCACGCCCTGCCGGTCCAGAAGCATGATGTTGCTGATCCGGTTATCCGTATTGATGGCAACCTGCTGGATATCCTCAATGCTGCCGCTCAGACTCTCCAGTTCTGCCGGCGTCCTGGAAAGATTTCCCGCAAGCGCATCCAGATAATCCCTGTACATCTTAAGGCTGGATGCATAAATCAGTCCATCCTCCTGCCAGTTATAGAAATCCTCCAGATATTTGGCAGCTGCCTCTGTCTGATTCTGCATCAGCTCCTCACTGGTTCTAAGTGCAGCATCTGTATTGAGACGCATTGCAATCAGGGAAACCAGCATCACCGGCAGAACCGCCAGCAGGACAACCAAAGCAGGCAGCTTATATTTTATTTTGATATTCCTCATCTTTATCATGCTGTCCGTCCGTTTATTTAGAAAATAAGATAATTTATTGAAATAATTATAACAGATTGCATCGGGCTTTTGTTAACCGAATATGCATGGATAAATGCAGCTTATGACAGCAAGGATAAGGCAGAAAATACGCAAAGCAGAAAAACTGCAGATCCGGATTGTCTGCCGGCCTGTTTTACGTTATAATTTCTGTATTTCAGAACGAGGATCCTGTAAGAGATCCCGTATGATGAGGAGAATATCATCATGCACAATTCCACCGCAAAGCAGACTGCACGGCTCAGACTTGTTCTTTTCCTGCTCACACTCCTGATGCTTGCTGTTCCGGTTATATTTACATTCTATAAAATGGGGCGTTTCTCTCCCGCACCGACAGTAACCGTCCGCCCCGCTGTAACAGATCCGCAGGCCGATGCGCTGGTTTTTGCTGCCGATTACGACTTTGAGCCCTATTCCTATTATGATCAGAACGGAAATCCAAGCGGTCTGAATATTGAGCTTGCGACAGAGCTCGCCAACCGCATGAACAGAAGGATCGAAATCAGGATGGGCGACTGGCCGGAATGCAAGCGTCTCATCAAAAGCAGTGAGGCAGACGTGCTGCTCGGACTGGAAATATTCGCAGACGAGAGCAAAACCTCTACTTTAAAAACCATCCCGGTTTCCCATGACGAGATCAGAATATACGGTAAAAATGCGCTGCCGGATGCCGGATCTCTGTACGGAAAAAAGGTCGGAATCGCAGCCGGATCCATTATTGCAAAGCTGTTTGAGCTGAACTGCCAGTATACAGGCTACCAGACCAATACCGATATCCTCCGTGCCGTGGAAAACGGCGAGGTGGACTACGGCATCTGTCATGCCTCGGTTGCCGCCGAGATTATTGCCCGGGAGGGCTTCCATCTCGTACCCTCGGTGACACTGATGGAGAGCTTCCCGGCCTTCGGTATACGGGAAACCGCACCGGAGCTCCTGGATCCGATCAATCTGGAGATCAAAAAAATGAGCGACGACGGAACGGTTGCCCGGCTGTACAGCAAATGGCTGGCAGAACACGTCAATAACCGCTCCTTTAAAAAAGTGGCGGAGGATAACTTTTCATTCTATATTACCTACCTGGTAGTAGCAATATTTATCATGTTTGCTGCAGGCTATATGCTTTCCATCCTCGGCTACCGGGAAGAGAATCTCCGGATGGCGCTTTCCTACCAGAAGGTGCTGGAGGAAAAGACCCGGCAGGCAGAAGCCGCCAGCAAGGCCAAATCCACCTTTCTTTTCAATATGTCCCACGATATCCGCACGCCGATGAATGCCATCCTCGGCTTCAATGACATCGCAATCCGGAATATTGATGACCGGGAAAAGGCGCTGGATGCGCTCCGCAAGGCAAGATTCTCCAGTGAGCACATGCTGAGCATCATCAATGACATCCTGGATATGTCCCGTATTGAAAGCGGGAAAATGACCTTGTCCAGGGAGATTATTGATGTAAAGCACCATTTCTCGAGTCTCGAGGAGATGTTCCGCATTTCCATGGAACAGAAAAATCTCCGCTTTGTTACAGAGAACACTGTCCGGACACCTTATATCTACGGCGATTACCTGCGGATCACCCAGGTCATTGCCAATCTCCTCAGCAACGCAATGAAATTCACAAAACCGGGCGGAACCGTAACCTTCCGCGCACTGCAGACAGGGCCGGACCCAGACGGTGCCGGCACCTATGAGGTGCATATCACCGACAACGGCATCGGCATGAGTGAGGAATTCAAGAGCCGTCTTTTCCAG
>CAZPEW010000058.1:0-11743 GCA_964585695.1 uncultured Lachnospiraceae bacterium | reverse complement strand
TCGCGGGGCTTGCGGAGGAATATCAGGCAGAAAAGATCATACTGGGACTTCCTTTTAATATGGACGATACCGAGGGGGAGCGTGCAGCCAGAACAAGAGAGTTTGCGCGGAAGCTTGCGCTCCGGGTAAATATCCCCGTTCTGTTTATGGATGAACGTCTTACAACGGTTGCGGCCGCAGAGATTCTGGATGAATCCGGAATTCCGCGGAGCGAGCAGAAAAAAGTAATTGACCAGGTAGCGGCGCAGCTGATCCTGCAGACCTATCTGGATGATGCAAGAAATGAGCAATTATTCAGGGCGCGGATGCCCGCATCCGATCAAACAACACGAGCAGAAATGGAAAACAACAGAATCAGACTTTCTTCGGAGGATGGCTCGCTTGAGCTTGAGATTCTTGAGGAGACGACCGTGCAGGGTGTTAACTACATTCTCGTAACAGATGCAAAGGAAGACGAAGACGGCGAATGCTATGTCATGAAGGATGTATCCGGACCGCATGATGAGGAAGCCGATTATGTTTTTGCAGACGACAAGGAGTCGGAAGCAATCATGGACATCTTTGCTGCTCTCTTGGAAGGAGAGGGAATCACGATTGAGAAATAATAATGAAAAAGCAGCCGACACAGATCAGGCAGAAGTAAAAGAGACGAAAAAGGAAATGACAGAAAAAAAGACAGAAAATACCGGAATCACAGAAAATACCGGAAAGACTGAAAAAACACAGAAAAGCAGCAGAAAGCCGGCTTCCGGAACGGTTCATCACAGAACCGCCGGCAAGACAGCAGCTGGAAAAACAGCAGCGGCAAATACGGCATCGGACAAAACCGCTGTGGTAAAGGCAGCAGATGAAAAGGCAGATACTGTAAAGAAACCGGTCAGAAATACCGCAAGAGCAAAAGAAGCAGACGGTGCTACCGAGAAAAAAACCATCGGCAGCAAGGTGATCATTGCGCACAGAACCAGGAGACCGGTTCAGCGCAGGACAGCTGCAGCAAAGCCTGCGGATCAGACAGAAACAGCAGAGAACGCAGCGGAGACAAAGCCGTTAAAGACCGCAGAAGTTCCTGCAGAAGCAGCAAGACCGGCAGTACGGAGGGTGACCTCTGTAAAGAAGGCAGTCAGCGATGCAACTGCAGCCGGAAGAGAAAAAATGAATACGGAAAACAGCGCGGCCGGACTTTCCCTGACGGAAGACGGTGCGGTAAGGCATACAAGACAGCGCAAGGCTGTATCGGATGCCGATAAAAAGACGGGCATGGTAAAGATTATTCCGCTTGGCGGCCTGGACCAGATCGGTATGAATATCACGGCCATTGAGACGGAGGACAGCATCATTATCATTGACTGCGGCCTTTCTTTCCCGTCGGATGATATGCTGGGCATTGATCTGGTAATTCCGGATATTTCCTATCTGAAGGGCAAGCTTACCAAAATCAAGGGCTTTGTCATCACCCACGGACACGAGGACCATATCGGTGCGCTTCCGTATGTGCTGAAGCAGATCAATGTCCCGGTTTATGCAACGAGACTGACAACGGCTCTGATTGTAGGGAAGCTGAAGGAAACCGGTCTGGACCAGATTGTTAAGACCAATGTGATGCAGTTCGGCAGCATTGTGGATTTCGGAGATCTCAAGGTCGAGTTTATCAAGACCAACCACTCCATCCAGGATGCGGCGGCACTTGCCATCTTTACGCCGGCAGGAACCATTGTGCATACCGGTGACTTCAAGGTGGATTACACACCGGTTTTTGGCGACCCGATCGACCTGCAGCGTTTTGCAGAGCTCGGAAGAGACGGCGTGCTTGCCATGCTCTCGGATTCAACCAATGCTCCCAAGCCGGGTTCTACCATGTCGGAGAGAACCGTCGGCAGAACACTGGATCTTATTTTTGCAGAGCATCAGAACAACCGTATCATCGTGGCAACCTTTGCCTCCAATGTGGACCGTGTGCAGCAGGTCATCAATGTTGCGGCACGCTACAACAGAAAGGTGGTTGTGGAAGGACGTTCCATGATCAATACCATCACGATTGCGGCAGAGCTGAATTACATCAACATCCCGGAGGGGACGCTGATCGATATTGAGGAACTCCGGAATTATCCGGATGAGCAGACCGTGCTGATTACGACCGGCTCACAGGGTGAATCCATGGCAGCGCTTTCCAGGATGGCAAGCGGCATGCACCGCAAGGTCCGCATCAAGCCGAATGATGTCATCGTTATGTCCTCTCATCCGATTCCGGGCAATGAAAAGGCTGTGGACAAGGTTGTCAATGAGCTTTATATGCAGCATGCAGAGGTTATCATGCAGGATACGCATGTATCAGGGCACGCCTGCGCCGAGGATCTGAAGCTGCTGTATTCGCTGGTTAAGCCGGAGTATGCGATTCCGGTGCACGGAGAGTATCACCACAGGAGGGCAGCTGCGAATATCGCTGAGGCCATCGGTGTGGACAAGGATAAATGTCTGATGCTGGAAAACGGCGATGTCCTGGAGCTCTCGGCAGACAAGGCCGAGGTGAAGGAGCATGTGCAGGCCGGCGGCATCTTTGTGGACGGACTTGGCGTGGGCGATGTCGGAAATATTGTGCTGCGCGACCGTCAGAATCTTGCACAGAACGGCATTATCGTAGTCGTACTGACGCTGGAGAGATATTCGGGACACCTGCTTGCGGGCCCGGATCTGATCTCAAGAGGCTTTGTCTATGTACGTGAATCCGAGGACCTCATGGAGGAAGCAAGGGTTCAGGTGCAGGATGCGATTGATGACTGTCTTGTACGTCATGTCAATGACTGGGGCAAGATCAAGAACATCATAAAGGACAGCCTTGCAGATTTCCTGTGGAAGAGAATCAAGAGAAATCCGGTGATCCTTCCGGTAATCATGGAAGTCTGAGACAGCAGGAGAAATTTCGGAGGATTATTACATGGCGGGCAGAAGTTCCGTATCCAGAACAGCCGGCGGCATCGTCGGCTTTGCCTGGAGAGTCATCCTGACGGCAGTGCTGATTTATCTTTTGTCGCTGGGGATTACAAAAGCATACAGCTATGGACATGGACTTCTTTATGAGCATGCCATGGAAAGCGCCCCGGGGACAGACCAGACCTTTGAGATCAAAAAAGGCGAGGACCGGGATAAAATCTCGGAGAAGCTTCTGCAGGCCGGTCTTATTGACAACAAAACGGCTTTTGTACTGCAGTCCTACCTTTTCCAGACGCATTTTGTGACAGGCTCCTATACTCTCAACACCTCCATGACGATTGAGGATATCCTCAGTTATCTGCAGGAGGAGGGCAAAAAGCAGCAGGAGCTGAAGGACAAGAATCTGGTCGGCGATGATGCGGCTAAGGCAGAAACCAGCGCGGCAGAGACAGATGAAAACGGTGCGGAGGTCATCGGCGGCAACGAGGATGTACAGGATGATACGACAGCCAGTACGGAGGGCGTGACGGAAGGGACGGCGGCAGCAGGTACATCTGCTGCGGCAGGAACCGGTAAAGGCACGGCAGCCTCCAAAGGCAGTGCAGAGGGCACGCCGGGTGTCAGCAGGCCGTCAGCCGGCTGATACGGCGAAATCGAGAGGGAAAGAGAATTTGATCACAAATGAAAGGCTCGTAGAGTATATCCACTCTCTGGAGCCGGAACGAAGTGAATTACTTGAGGCAGTCAGAAGAGAAGCGCTTGCGGCAGATGTCCCGATTATCCGGGACGAAACAGCAGCGCTTCTTAAGTGTTTCATAAAGGCATTTCAGCCGCACAGGATCCTGGAAATCGGGACAGCCGTCGGCTACTCTGCGCTGACCATGGCAGAGGTCATGCCGGAGGATGCGACGATCCTTACGGTGGAGAACTATCCGCCGCGGATCATGAAGGCAAGACAGAATCTGGGCAGCAGCCCCTGCCGGGACAGGATCACCCTGCGGGAGGAGGATGCCGGTACCGTCATCCGGGAGCTTGCGGAGGAAAAGCAGTGCTTCGATTTCATTTTCATGGATGCTGCAAAGGCACAGTATCCGGTCTGGCTTCCGGGGATTCTCACGGTGCTCCGGAGCGGCGGTATCCTTTTAAGCGACAATATCCTGCAGGACGGCACAATTACAGAGAGCCGCTACCAGGTTGAGCGGCGGGACCGTACGATCCACACCAGGATGCGCGAATATCTTTTTACGCTGAAGCATCATCCGCAGCTGGACACAAGTATCATCCCGATCGGAGACGGTGTTTCATTTTCCGTAAAAAAACAGTAATTCGGAGGTTGCATGAGAAATAAAACAGAGCTTCTGATCCCGGCGGGGTCACTCGAAGTATTAAAAACAGCGGTAAACTACGGCGCTGATGCGGTATATCTCGGCGGAGAGGCATTCGGCCTGCGTGCCAATGCAAAAAACTTTACGATTCCGGAAATCCGCGAGGCATGTGCTTATGCGCACGCACATCAGGTAAAGGTGTATGTGACCGCCAATATTCTGGCGCATAACTACGATCTTGAGGGTGTGCATGAATATTTCAGGGAACTGAAGGACACCGGCCTCGATGCCGTGCTGATTGCAGATCCCGGAGTATTCATGATAGCGAGAGAGGAGATGCCGGAGACGGAGATCCACATCTCCACGCAGGCAAACAATACCAATTACGAGACCTACCTTTTCTGGTGGAAACTCGGCGCAAAGCGTGTGGTTGCGGCCCGGGAGCTTAGTCTCAGGGAACTCACGGAAATCCGTGCGCATATCCCGGCAGAGATGGAAATCGAGGCTTTTGTCCATGGTGCGATGTGCATTTCCTATTCGGGCAGATGTCTGCTTTCCAATTTCTTTACGGGACGCGATGCAAACCGCGGCGAATGCACCCACCCCTGCCGCTGGCAGTATTCCGTTATGGAGGAAACAAGGCCCGGCGAATATTTTCCGGTCTATGAGAATGAACGTGGAACCTTTATTTTCAATTCCAAGGATCTCTGCATGATTGAGCATATTCCGGAGCTGCTGGAAGCCGGCGTGGATTCTCTCAAAATCGAGGGACGCATGAAAACCGCGCTTTACGTTGCAACCGTTGCAAGAACCTACCGGAAGGCGATCGATGATTATCTGGAGAGTCCGGAAAAGTACCGCGCCAATATGGAGTGGTACAAAACGGAAATTGCAAAGTGCACCTACCGCGCGTTTACAACAGGATTTTATTTCGGCAAGCCGCAGACAGAGGATCAGATTTACAGCAGCAATACCTATATCACGGGCTCGGTATATCTGGGAACGATTGATTCTTCGGATGAAGAGGGGTATTGTTATCTGGAGCAGAAAAACAAGTTTTCTGCGGGAGAGACCATTGAAATCATGAAGCCGGACGGTACAGACATCCTCACAGAGGTTCTGGAAATCCGGGACAGGGAAACCGGAGAGCTGCAGGAGAGCTGCCCGCATTCGAGGCAGCAGCTTAAGGTAAAGCTGGGCATCTGCCCGGCAGCAGGAGACATTATCCGGAAGGAAAGCAGGACCCTGGATTAGTGAGGAGAGCATGGAGCTTTTATTTAGTGCAGCAGGAATCGCATCTCTTGCATATGTGACGATCATCCTGATCTATAACGGAATAACGTCCTTCCTGTGGTTCTGGCCGCTTTTTGCGCTGCTGAATTTCCTGATGGCGGCGCTTGTCAGATACCTCCGGAAACAGAAAAAGAAAAACCTGGACATCAATCCTGCACCATTTGTATTCGCATTTACAAGCTACGGAATCGGCGTAGCGGTGCTGCTGCTTCTTCTGGGACTGATCTTTCTGAATGCACATACGGTTGAACAGAAAAACCTGGACTATGTGATCGTGATGGGGACGGACCTGGACAACAACAAGATTTCCACCTCGCTGAAGCGCCGGCTGGACAAGGCGCTGGAATATGCGCACCAGAACCCTGATACGGTGTTTGTGCTTTCCGGCGGGAGAGGCGACTATGACCAGAGTACGGAATCCACGGTCATGTATTACTATATGATTCAGCATGGTGTGCCGGAAAAGAAGCTGCTGCTGGAATTTTATTCGGATTCCACACAGGAAAAAATCGGCTACTCCATTGCAACGATTATGGAGGACCGGGAGGAAAAGATGAATGCACCGGTGCCGGAGATGTTTATTCCGGAGGACCGCGTGGTGCATGGTCTTGACAGGCCGATGTCCGTCGGCATCATTACATCGGAATTCAATCTTTACCGGGCGACAAGCATGGCAAAGAAACGGGGAATTGAGGATATCTGCCCGATTGCAACAGACACAGACGAGCTGATGCTTGTACATCTTGCCGTACGGGAAGCCGTGGCGATTTTCAAGGACAGACTGGTTGGTAATTTGTAAATATCACGAGGAGGGAACCCTTAGACATGAAAGCATATGAGATCATTGAGACAAAACACATTGCAGAACTGAACACTGATGCCGTCGTGCTGCGCCACATCAGATCCGGCGCACGTATTTTCACCATGAAAAACGACGACAGCAATAAGGTATTTTCCATCGCGTTCCGCACACCGGCAGAGGACTCCACAGGTGTTGCGCATATCACGGAGCATTCGGTGCTCTGCGGTTCGGAAAAATTCCCGCTGAAGGATCCGTTTGTTGAGCTTGCCAAGGGATCTCTGAATACTTTCCTCAATGCCATGACCTATCCGGACAAGACGGTCTATCCGATTGCCTCCACCAATGACAAGGATTTTGACAATCTGATGGATGTCTATATGGATGCTGTCCTGCATCCGAACTGCATCCGTGATGAACGGATCCTGCAGCAGGAGGGCTGGCACTATGAGATGAAGGATCTGCAGTCTCCTCTCAGCTACAACGGCGTTGTCTACAATGAGATGAAAGGCGCATTTTCCAATCCGGATGCCGTGCTCGAGCGCTATACGCTGCATGCGCTTTATCCGGACAATACCTATGCGAATGAATCCGGCGGTGATCCGCTGGTGATTCCGGAGCTTACCTTTGAGAAATTCAGGGAGTTCCATGCACGTTTCTACCATCCGTCCAATTCCTATATCATCCTATACGGAGATATGGATATGGAAAAGAAGCTGGACTGGCTGGACCGCAGATATCTTTCTTTCTACGAGGCAATCAATCCGGATTCCGGCATCAGCATGCAGAAGCCGCACGATCATCTCCGCGAGGAGGAACAGAGCTATTCTGTCGGAGAGAATGAATCTCTGCAGAAAAGCACCTATCTTTCTCTCAGCTATTCGATCGGAGACAATCTGGATGCAAAGCAGAATCTGGCATTTTCCGTACTGGATGATGCACTTCTGTCCTCTCCGGGCGCACCGTTGAAGCAGGCGCTGCTGGAAAACGGAATCGGCGAGGATGTTTACGGCGGTTATGAGGACGGCATTCTGCAGCCGTATTTTTCCATTACGGCAAAGAATGCAGACAGACAGGATAAAAAGAAATTCCTGAAGGTTATCCGTGAAACGCTGGAAAAGCTTGCATCCGAGGGACTTGACCATAAGGTTCTGCTGGCTTCCATCCGCCACAATGAATTCCAGAACCGGGAGGCAGACTACGGCAGGACGCCGAAGGGGCTGATCTATGCGCTGACAGCCATGGATTCCTGGCTGTACGGCGGCAAACCATGGCTGCACCTTGAGAGTGCACAGCTGTTTGAGGAGCTCCGTGAGGATGTCCATAAGGGCTATTTTGAGAAACTGATCCGCGAGAAGCTGATTGACAATACATTCGCATCCCTCGTTACGGTGCGCCCGGAAAAGGGACTTACGGAAAAGCAGGAGGCCTCTTTAAGACGGAAAATGTCAAAATACAAGGCCGGGCTTTCCCTTGATGAGAAGAAAAAAATCGCATCCGATACGGCTGCTTTAAAGAAATACCAGGATACGCCGACGGCAGAGGAGGATCTACTGAAGCTCCCGCTGCTGAGCCGCGAGGACATTTCCCGGAAAGCAGACGAATATCATTTCAGCATGCAGAAGGCGGAGGGCTGCAGCCTCCTGTATTCGGAGACACCGACCCGCGGAATTGCCTATCTGCGTCTTAATTTCAATACGTCGGTGCTTACGGAGGAGGAGCTCCCGTACGCAGGACTGCTCAAGAACATGCTTGCCTATATGGACACCGAGAAGCGCAGCTATCAGGATCTGAGCTCGGACATTTTCCTCCATACCGGAGGACTCAGCTTTGATATTTCCGCTTATCCTGATCTTAAAAAGACCAATTACTATACCGGTATATTCGGTGTGGACGTAAAGCTTTTTTATGATGAGATCGGGTACGGACTTTCCATCATCAATGAAATTCTGCACGAAACCTGTTTTGAGGATAAAAAGCGGGTGCGGGAGATCCTTAACGAGGCACGTTCGAGAGAACGGATGCATGCAGAGAGCGCTTCGCATACCTATGCGGTCAACCGCGCTTCCTCTTACTTCTCCGGAACGGCAGCCTATACGGATCTTACAACCGGCATCAGCTATGACCGTTTCCTTGACCGGGTACAGACCGAGTTTGAGAATGATGCAGAAGCCTTTACAGCAAGACTCGCGGACATTGCATACCGGCTGTTCCGCCTCGACAATATGTTTTTCTCTCTGACAGCCGAGGAGGAGGGGAGAGATTCGCTTCTGAAGACACTTCCGGAATGGACAGATGCCTTTATGCAGAAGGAACGGGAGGTCAAGTTCCTGCGGGAAATCCTGGAAACGGAGCAGCATACAAAAGATGCAGACAGTGCAAAGCCGCAGATTCTGCTTTCCGGAAACCGGAATGAGGGTTTCCGTACGCCTTCGCAGGTCAATTATGTTGCGAGAGCAGGACGTTTTGACACCGGAAAGCTTCCGTATACCGGATCCCTGAAGGTACTCAAAATGATTCTGAACTATGAATACCTCTGGCTTAATCTCCGTGTAAAGGGCGGTGCCTACGGCTGCATGTCAGGCTTCGGCAGAAGCGGTGAGGGCTTCCTCGTATCCTACCGCGATCCGCATTTGAGAGAGACGCTCAAGGTTTATGAGGAGCTTCCCGGATATCTGCGGAATTTTAATGCCTCCGAGCGTGACATGACGAAATATATCATCGGTGCTATTTCCGAGCTGGATACACCAAAAACCAACTATACAAAATCGCTGCTGACCGTCAGTGCCTTTCTTTCCGGCGTTGACAATGCCATGCTCCAGAGAGAGCGGGATGAACTGCTCTCCACAAAGGCTGCGGATATCCGCGCGCTTGCGCAGTATATCGATGCCATCCTTGCTACCGGTGCATCCTGCACGATCGGTGCATCGGCAGCCGTAAAGGATGCAGCAGATGTATTTATGACTACGGAGGATCTGTTCCGCAGCTGAAAGAAAACCGGCTGAGGACAGATAACCTGTCTCTTGGACGCAGGTCAGAAAAGGAGAATCATGCAGAATAACGAAACAACCAGAACCGGCTTTGTTGCACTGGTCGGGCGCCCGAATGTCGGCAAGTCCACGCTGATGAATGCGATCATCGGACAGAAGATCGCCATTACCTCCAGCAAGCCGCAGACAACCAGGAAACGGATCCAGACCGTTTATGATGATGAACGGGGACAGATCATTTTCCTGGATACACCGGGTATCCATAAGGCAAAAAACAAGCTTGGAGAATATATGGACAATGTGGCGGAAAAAACGCTCGGGGATGTGGATATCATCCTCTGGCTGGTTGAGCCGTCCACTTATATCGGTGCCGGAGAGCAGCATATCATTGAGGTGCTCAAGGCATCCAAAAAGCCCAGAATACTCCTCATCAACAAGACGGATACACTCAAGGACAAGGCAGAGCTTTTCAAGGTCATTGACAGCTATAAGTCCTGCTGCGACTTTGACGAAATCGTTCCGGTATCCGCAGCGACCGGCGACAATATCCCGGAGCTGAAGCGGGTGCTTTTCCAGTATCTCCCGGAGGGACCCCGGTATTATGATGATACGGTAACAGATGAATCCATGCGTGATATTGCAGCGGAGCTGATCCGCGAGCAGGCGCTCCAGAAGCTGACGGATGAGGTGCCGCACGGCATCGCGGTCCAGATTGATGAAATGAAGCAGCGGAAGGACGGTCTCTGGGATATCAAGGCCAGCATCATCTGCGAGCGGGATGCCCACAAGGGCATCATCATCGGCAAGGGCGGCAGCATGCTGAAGCGGATCGGTACCGGCGCGCGCATTTCCATTGAGGAGCTGGTGCAGGAGAGAGTCAATCTGCAGCTTTTTGTCAAGGTACGCAAGGACTGGAGAGATTCGGAAATGTATCTGCAGAATTACGGCTATAAGGACTGAGAGATATGCTGGAAGAAACAGAACTCCACGGACTGGTGCTCTCCAGTGCAGCTGTCCGGGATTATGACAAGCGTCTGTCGATACTGACCAACGAAATGGGCAAGATCACTGTCTGGGCAGCAGGAGCAAAAAAACCGGGCTCCGCGCTGATGGCAGCCACCCGCAACTTTGTATTCGGCACCTTTACCGTTACGAAGGGGAAGAGCGGCTTCAATCTCCGTTCTGTGCAGGTCAGTCAGTATTTTGAGGACATTGCGCTGGATCTTGTCAATGCCTGCTACGGCTCCTATATCCTGGAGCTCGCGGACTATATGGCGCAGGAAAACCTGGAGGCATCGGAGATGGTGAATCTTGTCTACCTCTCGCTCCGGGCGGTTCTGAATCCGAGCCTTCCGAATGAGCTTGTGCGGCGGGTCTACGAGCTCCGCATGCTCCTCATAAACGGCGAATACACCGAGCTTCCGCCGGTCGCAGCCAGTGCTGCGTGTACATTCGCATGGCAGTATGTACTGGATACACCGGTGATGAAGCTGTATACCTTTACGCTGAAGGATGATGTACTCCGTGAGTTTGCCGCGAATGTTGATTTCCTTTTAAGAGATGCGGTACCGGTGCATTCCAACAGTCTCGAAATTTTAAAAACCCTGCAGTGAGAATATGGAGCAGGATCCGGCGGGAATTGCGGCAAAAGCCGCATTTCTGCTGGATATTTTATGAAAACTGCGGTATATTTCTGAGGAGTACGCGGCATGCACAGCTGTGCACCCGTGCAAATACATTATTCAAAAATCATTCGCCGCACTCCGGCGGCAGAAAGAGGACAAAATGGCAAAAAATTACACAATGGACACAATTGTGTCACTGGCAAAATCCAGAGGCTTTGTATATCCGGGCTCTGAAATCTACGGCGGACTTGCAAATACCTGGGATTACGGCAATCTCGGCGTTGAGCTCAAAAATAACGTAAAGAAGGCCTGGTGGCAGAAGTTTGTCCAGGAATCCAAATATAATGTCGGCATCGACTGTGCGATTCTCATGAATCCGCAGACCTGGGTTGCGTCCGGACACCTTTCCAGCTTCTCGGATCCCCTGATGGACTGTAAGGAATGTCATGAGAGATTCCGTGCAGACAAGCTGATTGAGGACTTTGCACAGGCCAACAATATCGATCTCGGCGGTTCTGTGGATGGATGGAGCAATGAAAAAATGGAGAGCTTCATCTCTGCGCATGAGGTTCCGTGTCCAAGCTGCGGCAAGCATAACTTTACCGGAATCCGTCAGTTCAATCTGATGTTCAAGACTTTCCAGGGCGTTACAGAGGATGCAAAAAATGCTGTATATCTGAGACCGGAGACTGCCCAGGGAATTTTTGTAAACTTCAAGAATGTACAGAGAACCTCCAGAAAGAAGCTTCCTTTTGGTATCGGGCAGATCGGCAAGGCGTTCCG
>CAZPEW010000057.1:11513-11843 GCA_964585695.1 uncultured Lachnospiraceae bacterium | reverse complement strand
GGGGCAGATAAGGGATTTGTAGTACTGAGCAGTTCAGAGCTTCTGCAGAACAAAGGAACCAGGACACATAAGAGACTGTATATGGATGTCATAGAAACGAAGTATCAGGCAGTCTGAAACAAATTGAAAATACACCGATAGGGAGGAACGCACTATGTGCAAAGTAATGGCAATCGCGAATCAGAAAGGCGGAGTCGGCAAAAGTACGACAGCAGGAAATCTTGGGATAGGGCTTGCAGCAAAAGGGAAGAAGGTGCTTCTGATAGATGCAGATGCACAGGGTTCGCTGACAGCGAGCCTTGGGTATCAGGATCCGGACCTGTTTAATGT
>CAZPEW010000057.1:0-11503 GCA_964585695.1 uncultured Lachnospiraceae bacterium | reverse complement strand
AAGCCGGTTGACGACAACGGATTCCAAGTCGAGCTGGCGACCGTCATCGAGAACCTGATCAGTAAGCAGGAATTTGACCCGAAGGAAGGGATACTTCATAACAGTGAGGGGGTGGATCTCCTTCCATGTGACCTGGAGCTTTCCGGGCTGGAACTTTCCATGGTTAGCGCCATGAGCCGTGAGACGCTCCTGAAAAGATATATCAACATGATCAGGGCCGATTACGATTATATCCTGATCGACTGCATGCCGAGCCTTGGAATCACGACCATTAACGCCCTAGCCTGCGCAGACAGCATCCTGATCCCGTGCAGTGCGGCATTCCTGCCGGTCAAAGGACTTGAGATGCTGCTCATGACAATCAGCAACGTCCGTGAGGAGCTGAACCCAAAGCTGCAGATCGAGGGCATACTGATGACGATGGTTGACGCAAGGACGAATTATGCAAAGGATGTCAGCCAGATCGTAGAGGAAGCCTATGGAGGTTATGTAAAGATATTTGACCACATCATCCCGATGTCCGTGAGGGCCGCAGAAATGTCTGCAGAGGGCATCAGCATCTTCCGCCATGACCCGAAAGGAAAAGTGGCACAGGCTTATGCAGGGCTGACTGAGGAGGTGCTGACAAAATGACCAGAAGCGCTTCTAAAATCAAGCTGACAGGGTATAAAGATCTCTTCGGGTCAGGCGTCACCATGTCAGACAAAGAAGAGATCACAGAAATCCCGCTTAATGAACTCCATGAATTTGCGAACCATCCGTTCCATGTGGTGGATAATGATGAAATGAATGAACTTGTCCAGAGCATCAAAGAGCATGGCGTGCTTGTACCCGGTATTGTCAGAAGACGCATGGAAGGCGGGTATGAGATCATTGCGGGGCACAGACGCAGCCATGCTGCAGGGTTGGCAGGACTTGAGACTGTACCGATGATCATAAAAAACTGTGACGATGATGTGTCAACGCTCCTCATGGTTGACACTAACCTGCAGAGGGAGAGCATCCTCCCAAGTGAGAAGGCACACGCCTATAAGATGAAGTACGATGCCATGAAACATCAGGGTAAGGCAGACGGATCAGGTGACTCGCTGAAAGAAATGGCAGAGGAAACCGGTGAGGGATGGAAGACCATACAGAGGTATATCTGGCTCGCAAGGCTCTCAGATGAACTTCTGGAGTTTGTAGACCAGAAAAAGCTTGGACTGGTGCCTGGGATTGATATTTCATTCCTGAATGTGAAGCTGCAGAGATGGGTACATGATTATCTGCAGGGACATCCGGTGAATGTAACCACAGCGCAGTCAGCAAAACTGAAGCAGTATGGCCAGAGCGGAGAGCTTACAGAGGCAATGGTCGGTCTGATTTTATCAGAAGAAAAGATAAGACCACGCAAGGTCACAATCGGGAGTGACCGGATCGGGAGGTATTTCCCGGAGAATTACAGCAATGAAGAAATCGAGAATGTCATCTATCAGCTGCTGGATGAATGGAAAAACCAGAAACAGGGAGGAGGTACCGGACGTTGGGCGAGACAATGAAATTTGATTATTATTACGGGCTGGAAGCCGAGCAGTTTTCCTTTTACCGGATACCGAGGCTCCTGATCCGGGATGAGCACTTCAGGGACATGACGAATGATGCTAAGCTCCTGTATGGGCTTATGCTTGACCGAATGGGCATTTCCATGAAAAATGACTGGCAGGATGAAGATGGCAGGACGTTTATCATATATTCCGTTGATGCAGTGGCAGAGGATATCAACTGCGCCAGGGACAAGGCAATGAAGGTTATGAATGAACTGATCAGTATAGGTCTGATAGAAAAGGTCCGCAGGGGCCAGGGAAAACCGGATATCATCTATGTGAAGAATTTTGCGGGGTATGAAGAAAGCGGGATGAAAGGAAAAGAGCCAAAATATGCAGAAGTCGAAGAATCCGACCTCTAGAAGTCGGAAAAACCGACCCTAATTATACTAATAACAATTATACTGAGAATAATTATAACAATCTTATCTATCCATCAGAACAGCTTAAAGGACAGGAAGCAGATGACGGATCAGATGGGATGGAACAGATCAATGCATACCGTGAACTGGTAAGAGAGAACCTCCGGTATGATTACCACATGCAGGGAAATGAGATAACAGACAAGAAACTTCTGACAGACTGCTTTGAGATGATCTGTGACATTGTCTGTTTCCCAAGAAAAGCGATAAGGATCAATAAAGCCGATTATCCGTATGCAGTTGTGAAATCAAGGTTTTTAAAGCTTACGGATGATGACGTCAGTTATGTGATCGATAAATTCAATGACACACCGACTGACAAGGACAACATCAGGGGATATCTGCTGACAGCACTTTACAATGCACCGGATACGGTCAGCAGCCATTATTCCTCAATGGTGAACCATGACATGTATGGAGGTGGATGGATTGAAAAGGGTATTATTTAAAATCGTGTTACCGGCACTGGTGATTGCAGCCTGGCTGTGTACTGTATACTGGCCCTGTAAAAAGGCGGACGGATTTGATGTATTCCTGTTCTGGATCCTTGGCGGTCTCCCATTTGGGATAAAGAAAATGGGTGCAGTGCTCCCGATCGGAGGGAGCCTGATGTATTCCCTCGGGATCCTCAGCATTGACCTGATCCTTGGAGGTCTTGTCGGAGGGATCATCGTCATTATAAAGGCTGTCATGATAGTGGCTGAGATCATCAGGATGATTGCTGAAATGATTATCGGAAAGACGGCAGAAACAGTAGCAGGCATTCGATGATGGAGAAACTTAATCAGATTTACTTCCCAGGGTTCTGTACAGAGTGTACAGAACCTTGTTCCTTAATATAAGTGTTGAAAAGTAGCTGTCTGTGATGGCGAGAGCAGAATACAAATGTTTTAACATAAGGGTTAATATGTTAGAATGATACAAACTGGAGTTATCGTAGCCTTTTTTGTTGTAAAAATCCACCTGAATGACGTACTATAAGTTATATGTAAAAGACAACCTTCATGAGCAATAATGGCTGAAGATCATGGTAAGAAATAATATTGAAATAGACGTAAAGACAAAATGCATAGAAGCAGGCAAGACGCAGGTCATGGTGGTGGAAGAGATCGATACTACCAAGGCGTACGTTAACCGGGTGATAAAGAGACCGGACTGGGTTGTCAACAAGACCTTTATAAAAATGATAGAAGCTATTGGGTACGATATAGAGTTGCGCTATGTGAAGAGGAAAAGCTGATTTTTGCGGTCAATATTTTTGACCGCAATCAATAGAGAAAGGGAAACTTATGGGTAAAGATTCGACAAATGAACTTGTCCCGATTGAGATGAATGTCGAAACGTTAAAATCAAAGATATATGTGATCCGCGGGCAACGTGTTATGCTTGCCACTGACTTAGCTGAAATATATGGATATTCTACAAAAGCCTTCAATCAGCAAGTAAAAAATAACATAGAGAAATTCGAAGAGGATTTCAGATTTCAACTGACCCTTGAGGAGGTGGATGAATTGCGGTCAAAATTTTTGACCGCAAATATTAATCCAATGAGTCGATTCGAACCCTATGCATTTACAGAATCAGGTATTTATATGCTAATGACGGTTCTTAAGGGTGACTTGGCCGCACGACAAAGCAAGGCTTTGATCCGAGCATTCAAATTCATGAAGGATTATATCAGTCATGATCCTCTGCTATTAAATGCTGTTGATACTGCAAGATTATCGCTCCAGATATCAGAACACACGAAAGAGATTCGCGAGATCAAGGATAGAATGGTCACCAGGGATGATCTGGCGAAGGTCATGCAGAGCTTTTCCATACCGGATAAAGGCATCGAATATGTAATATATGCAGGACAGACATTTGAGGCAGATGCTGCTTACGCCGATATTTACAGTAAGGCAAAGAAAACGCTGTTTATAGTTGACAACTATATTGGACCTAAAACGCTGCTTATGTTGAAAAGCGTTCCGGTGAATGTGGAGATCATCATTTTCAGCGACAACCTGATGAACATCCTGCGACAGACGGAACTGCAGGCGTTTCAGACAGAATATCCTAATATAAAACTGTCTTTTCAAAAGACCGGAGGCAAATTTCACGATCGATATGTCATTCTCGACTATAAGAGTCGTTCAGAAAAAATCTATCACTGTGGGGCGTCATCTAAGGATGCAGGGAAGAAGATAACAACAATCTCACAGGCAGATAACAGAAAACTTTATTATCCAATGATAGAGGATCTGTTTAAGCAACCTGTGCTTAGCCTGAAATGAAAAATGTGACAGGAATTCAAAGAAGAGGTTGATGTCGTGAAATTCCGATCTGTATGGATGATAACCTATTGAAGGATATGGGCGTAGGCAATTAGTAAATGAATACGAAATAAGAAATCCGTCTCTGAAAAGCACGAAAAAAGTGCCGACCGGGACGGAACTTTTGGTCAGCGAATGTATATCTAAGTCTATTTTTTACTGGAAGATATTCAATAATACCAGTCATGTTCGTACTATTCCTGAAGATTTCATCAGATTTTAATATTTTCCGATATAATAAAAGATAAGGACAGGAGGTATATCTTGTGCAGATCAACATACTGATAGCTGACGATGACACATCTTACAGAGCCTTGCTCTGTGACATTGTTAAAAAACAGGGATATCATTCTTATCCTGCAAAAGACGGTAAACAGGCATTGGATATATTCTTTTCCGATGTCGGAATTGACCTGTGCATTCTTGATGTAATGATGCCGGTATACAACGGATGGGAAGTCTTAAAGGAAATACGTGAAAAAAGCGCTGTGCCTGTGTTGATGCTGACGGCCCTGGGAGATGAACAGTATGAAATTCGGGGCCTTAAAACCGGAGCAGATGATTATATTGCCAAACCGTTCTCTTTCCCTGTCCTGACGGCCAGGATAGAATCCCTTTTACGAAGAATCAAGAAGGAACAGAACAGCGCCAGGCAGTACGGGAATATGGCCATTCACAAGGGAGCGCATAGAGTATCTGTACTGAACAATGAGATTACGTTAAATAATAAGGAATATCAGCTGCTTACGCTTCTTACAGATAACAGCGGGATTGTCCTCAGCAGGGAAAAAATTCTTGAACGGATCTGGGGCTACGATTCGGAAAGCGATATTCGGACGATTGATGTGCATATCAAGATGCTGCGGGATAAGCTTGGTATCTGTGGTTCGTATATTAAAACAGTTCGCGGAAACGGATATCTGTTTGAGGTGGCGGATGAAAAAAAGCATACGTACTAATCTGTTCATATTGTTTACAGTTCTTATGACTGCCCTGATAGCGGTTATTATCCTGTTTAATATTTTTTTTCTTGAAAAATATTATATTTTCAGGAGCAAACAGGACTTTGTTGACTGTACAAAGCAGGTTGAAACAATTCTTGCCGAAAACCGAGATGTGGAAAAGAAGCTTCGGGAAATTGACCACACGGAAGGTTTTTCCATTACGATTGCAAACCGGGATTTTACCATTCAGAGTACTTCCTATCCGCAGGAAGATGAAAGTACAAAGCTTCCAAAGGAAATAACAGATTTGATTGGTTCCGACAGAAATAAAACCCTGGACGAACCGGTCTATACGGTTGTCAGAAAGCCGGATTCACAGCCTAAACTTGCATATTTTACAAAATCGGAAGCCGGGCAATACATCATTATTGAAAAACAGATGAAAGGAATTATTGAAAGTGCATCTGTTGCAAACCAGTTATATATGATGATTGGTGCGGTTGCTCTGATAGCTGGAAGTTTTATTATGTTCCGCTTCTCCGGAAGAGTAACGCAGCCTATTATAGAAATGAGTCGTATAGCAGACAGTATTTCAAAGCTCGATTTTAAAAACAAAGTATCATTTCAGTCGAAAGATGAACTTGGCATACTGGCATTAAGCATTAATACTCTTTCAGACAGGCTGAAAGCCAGTATCGATGATCTGAAAAGAGATATTGAATTTCAAAAGACATTGTCACGTAATCTTTCACATGAACTGAAAACACCGATCGGCGTGATCAAGGGGTATGCTGAAGGCATGAAATATGGTCTGACTGATTCAAAAGAGAAAGAAGAAAATTATCTGGATGTTATGATTGGGGAATGCGACCGGATGGATGAACTGGTTAAGGAAATTCTTCTGCTTTCGCGCCTGTCAGCAAAGGATTTTGTATTGAAGGATAAAACGGAATTTACGGCAGGATCCATATTCAGTGCGATCGGCGAACGCTTTGCCCATGAATTTGACAGCGGACATATCGAATTTTTATGTGATGCAAAGGATTCTACGGTCCTGTACGGCAATTATGATCTGATCTTTCATGCAGTGACAAACCTTATTTCAAATGCAATCAAATATAATGATGAAAAAAAGTATATCGAATTGTCCGCAGCAGAGACAGGATCAGAATCGGTCATTTATGCATTTAATACCTGTGCGGGTATTCCGGAAGAGGAACAATCAAAAATATTTGATGAGTTTTACAAAATTGATCCTGCGAGAAACAGAGAGGAAAAAGGACATGGACTCGGCCTTTCTATTGTCAGATCCATTGCCGCACTTCATGGAGGAAATGTGAGCGTCGAAAATAAAAAGGACGGAGTCGAATTTAAAATGACGCTCCCGAAAAAAGGCAGATGATTTAATCAGAATTTCATATGGAATCGGTACAATGCATTCGTAGTCGAAGAGACTGTGAATGCATTTTTTATGTAACAGCTTTCAGCAAACTGCCAATGACATGTTTAAAGGAACGGAAAGGAGATCATAATGAAAATTTACGGAATCAGAAAAGCCGGGATTTCGCTGCTTATTGCTTCACTCTTGTTTACAGGAGGCTGTTCGAAGACACTTGCAGCGGAAACAATCGGCAATCAGAACAATGATACAGAAAAGGGACAAGGCAGCACATATTCTCTGGATCAGGCAGTCAGCGATACGGCACAGCTTTCTACCATTGCTTTTTCCGGCCTGGCATTTATCACAGGAAGCGCCGGCGCAGATACTTTCATGCCGCCGGGAAAGGTTGCGGATTTTTTCGGCTTTCAGTATATGCGGGATGTGGATACTGCCGGATATGGCCATAATACACAGTTCCTTTCCAGAGTTGCTAACAACATCCTCTATATTCTGAACGATACACAGAAGGCCGAACTTACCGCATTGGCAAAAGTACAGGCATCGCAGTACATTTCTTTTGCCTATAACCGTTTCCCGATTATGAATGCATTTCGTCAGAGCCTTCAGGGCAGGGAGGGACTGAGCCAGGAAGCGGTGGCGCAGTATACTTCAAGGCTGTATGAGACAGATGCAGATTTAAGCTATAACAGGGCGGTAACTGTGGGAAAAATTATTCAGTCGCTTGACAGCAGTCAAAAGGCCTATCTGGATCAGATGAAATTTGATGATTTCAATTCCTGGCCGGATGTAGCAGAAGACACTGAGCTGAAGCAGTCCATGAGTAATCCGGAATTTGTAGCAGTTATGACGTATGCCAGTGAAATGTTTTCCTGGTATAAAGGCAGCATAGATGCAGATGTTTATTTTTGCCCGGAAAGACATGGAACATATTTCGGCGGTTTTTATATGAAAGATTATCCGGCTATGAACAATACGGATTATTTCATTTCCACCGCGACAACGGGAGATAAGGGAAAAGGATTTCTAAATATTCTGAATTCGGAGCAACGTTCTCTGATTGAAGGTATTATCCAGGAACAGAAGCCTGCGATGGAGGAAATTGTAAAAATACGTACGGAAGTTTCTGAGGAGCTTCGAAAGGCACAGACAGGAGACAGTGTTGATAAGGAAAAGGTGTATGCGCTGATTGAACGGTACGGGTATCTGGATGGAGAAGTCTCAGCACTTTATGCACAGCGCTTTTCGGAAGTCAATTCCACGCTGACAGCGGATCAGAGAGAAAAACTAACTGTGCTGAGAGATCTGGACGTAGAGCCGGACGGGGCTTATCTTTTTTCGACCCTTACTGTCATGCCGCAGATACCGAATGTCGATTATCTGTTCGGATCCGGAACCATGCCGGATGATGCCGGACACTACGAGGTCCCGTCGGATTTCAGAACAGCATCAGAAAACGGGAAAGAGAATATTCCCCCAGCGAATGAAGAATAAACAGGGCATAAGAAGAAAGGAGAAATTTTATGAAAAGACTGAGATATTTCCTGATGTTGCTTGTAATTTCAATGTTATTTGGTATTCTAAGCCGTCCCATGACGGCATCAGCACAGGAATTTTACGGGACTATTGTGCTGGGAAGACCGACCTACAGTTCGGTTACCGTAAGTATCACAACAGAAGCTGAAAGCGAGGTTTACCTTTCTTATGGTGCGGAGGCCGGTTCCCACACAAGAGATACAGTACTGAAAAATGCAACAGCTGCGAGTCCTGCAGTATTTACAATGGATGGTCTTTCCACGGATGCGGTTTACTATTATGTGGTCAGATTCAGACCGGCAGGTACATCGGATTTTTCAGAATCGGAAGAGTACAGTTTTAAAACACCAAAGACCGGAAGCACAGCCTACAATTTTACCATTCAGTCGGATTCTCATTTACTGAATAAGGCGGATCCCGCTTTATATACCCAGTCAATGCAGACTATGGCTTCGCTTTCCCCTGACTTTATGTTTGATCTCGGGGATGCATTCTTAATGGATAATGGAAACAATGATCCTTCTTCCATGACCCAGGACCAGGTCAATGAAATTTACCGGCAGCAGCTGCCGTATTTCAGTACGGTTACGCATTCATCACCATTATTTCTGACCATCGGAAACCATGAGAGCGAATATGGTCCCATGTTGGACGGAACCATGGACAACCTTGCAGCGAAAAGCACACTAGGAAGACTGACCTATTATCCGAACCCGGTTCCGAATGAATTTTATACCGGAAATACGGAGAATGATCCTCTATTCGGAAGTGTACAGAATTACTATGCATTCACCTGGGGTGATGCTCTGTATGTTTCCATTGATCCGTATCGGTATGGATTAAACGGTGCTTCGGGAGATAACAAAGGAGATGGCTGGGGATGGACACTCGGGAAAACACAGTATGGCTGGTTCAGGAAGACGCTGGAAAACAGTACAGCTAAGTATAAGTTTGTTTTCAGCCACCATGCAATTGGAAATATGAGGGGAGGAGCAGAGATTGCAAAGCTTTACGAATGGGGCGGCTATGATAAAAACGGGACATATCTGTTTGATGAAAAACGCCCCGGCTGGGGAAAACCGATTCAGCAGATCATGAAAGATACCGGTGTTACGATTTTTTTTCAGGGGCATGATCATCTTTTTGCCCGGGAAATGGTAGACGGCGTGGTTTATCAGACCATTCCGAAGCCCGCGGAAAAGGCAGCGGATCATCAGAATAATTTCTCATCATTCCTGAACGGAGATGTTCTGCTGAATAGTGGCTTTTTGAATGTATCGGTATCAGAAAATAATGTTGAGGTTGATTATAACAGGAATTATCTGGTGGCATCCGGAGAGCAGACAACTGGTATTGTATACAGTTATACAGTTGATGCGGATCGCAATATTAATATTTTGAAAACGACTTCAGATGACTTGTCCTTATATGGGCAGAATGGAACGGAAAAGATAAAAGGGAACAAAGGAACGACAGGAACAACACAGGGGAACCCCAACAGTCAGCTTGCGGATTTTGTAGGGGTAGGTGCGGTACCTGAAGCGGAAATGACACCGGTTCCGGATGAGGGGTTTTCATTCGCTGTTGAAGCCGATCCGCATTTCGATGAGCATACGGATTCCAATATCCTGAGCAGCACAGCTGCGCATATCAATGAGGCAGCCCCATCATTCCTGATTGATCTCGGAGACACCTCCATGCTGGAGAAGCTGGGGAAAACACAGGAAGAGGCTGAGGCCAGAAATACACTGGTCAGGGACTACTTTGCAAAGTTTGGAGATCTCCCCATTAAGATGGTAACAGGAAATCATGACGTACCCATAAACAGCGGAAACGGAAATTATTATTCCTTTACACAGAACAACGCACTGTTTATTGTCCTTGATCCGTATGCCTATACTTCAGATAAGGGCGGTGGCTGGGCGACTACGCTCGGGAAGACGCAGTATGACTGGCTGGAAAAGACGCTGTCGGAAAGTACGGAGACCTTTAAATTTGTTTTCATTCACAATCTGACCGGCGGATTGGACAGAAACGGTAGAGGCGGAGCAGAAGCGGCTGATTTCTACGAGTGGGGCGGAGAGAATGCTTCCGGCACGGATGAATTTGCTGCCATGCGTCCAGGCTGGGATATGCCGATTCATGACCTTTTGGTCAAGGATGGCGTACAGGCTGTTTTCCACGGACATGATCATTTTTACGATGAACAGGAGAAAGACGGTATCATATATCAGCTGGTTCCGCAGGCGGGTTCTCCGGGGAACAGCGTAAATGACGCAATTGACTTTGGGTATTTAAGCGGTGTCCGGCTTCCTTCTGCAGGCTATCTCAGAGTGGTAGTTTCAGCGAATCAGGTGACGGCGGAGTATATCAAAACAGAAAGTGACGGAACCGGTTCCATCCCGCATGTATATACAATTGATCCGTAAATAAGCTTTCTTTTAACGCTTAATCGAAAGTTCTCGTAAATAAAAAGGGCAGTGTCGTTTGCCACAGGTTTGCCACGGGATGTCCCTTGTAACACGCCAAGCCGCGGGAATAGAATAAAACCAGGATGCAACCGCATCAAATAAATGAAACAGAGGTGCATGATAATGAAACAACTGGTTATTCTGGCATTAAGCGCGGCGCTGATTAGTATACCGGTTCTTACGTCTATTTTGCAGATACCGACAGATCAGCGGCAGACTACAGCAGTACAACGCAGGCTTGGGTCGTATATCCAAGACCTGCTGGACGAGGAAATAGAAAAGCTCGCAGGTGATATGCCCGCGAACTCATCTGACAAATATATGCTTTACTTTATATCAGGCGCAAATAATAATATTCTATTGCATTGGCTGAAAACCGGAGCCGTTGAATCACCATACGAAATTGCACGTGTATGTGCCAAATATCTTAAAGATGGTGTTCTTACTGATTTAAAATATGCACATATAGCAAGAACAGGCTCTCATGAAAGCTTAATATTGAATGGAGCTTCCTGTATAGTAAATACATAGGGATTCCCAAGAAGGAAGGTGAAAAAAAGGATACCTCAGTGTAAGATAAGATTTTGCTGACCCGCGAAGTTGGCAAATCTAAATCAAACAAAGAGGTATCTGAAATGAAGTCTATCACACAAAACGAGAAAATTGCACGTATTACTGAAAAAACATTGATTATTGGAATTGATGTGGGAAGCGAAACGCATTATGCCAGAGCTTTTAACTGGAGAAATTACGAGTTTTCTAAACAGCCGCTTACGAATATGTAAAGGGACATATTCCGAGCGTCATAAAGTATGGCGGTAAATTTAAAT
>CAZPEW010000056.1:6605-11967 GCA_964585695.1 uncultured Lachnospiraceae bacterium | reverse complement strand
GGGCAATTTATTTAATATGGAAGCATTCGGAGGCTATACGGATTCTCTTTTTGCCATGAGACTGAAGGAGAGTGCTGTCAATCCGAATATGATGAATGATGATGTGCTCTCGCATATGATCAATGTCGGCGGTGTCGATTATATTCAGGTGCATCCGACGTTCCTTTATGAGAGCTGCTGGAATTTCTGCGTTTTCCTTGTTCTGTACTTTGTCATTGCAAGGAAAAAGAAGTTTGAGGGACAGGTTTTCTATTCTTATCTGCTTCTGTACGGAATCGGACGGTTTTTCATTGAGGGACTCCGTACGGATTCACTTTATCTCTGGGGCACCGGCATTGCCGTTTCCCAGGCCCTCTCTGCAGTGCTTGCAGTAGGAAGCGCCGCAGTGATCGCTTTCAGGCTGAGCAGACAGAAAGCATCTGCCGCGCAGGCGTAAATGTCTGCACCACCGGGAAACCGCAGGCCGCACAGGCGTAAAGAAGCAGTTAAGATTGCCGATTCTGCGGCGTTGTAGTATACTACTTTACCGGATGGAGATCATTCCGGTGCGCCATGCGCACATCGTGCAGGTCTCCGGAAACTATAACCGGAAACATCGTTTCATTATTAAATATAGATGGAGGAAATCAATGAAATTAGGTATCGTCGGACTTCCGAATGTCGGCAAGTCTACACTTTTCAACGCAATCACAAAGGCAGGCGCTGAGGCTGCCAATTATCCTTTCTGTACCATTGATCCGAATGTAGGTGTTGTTGCAGTGCCGGATGAAAGACTGAATCTGCTCTCGGAGCTGTATCATTCGGAGAAGGTTACGCCGGCAGTGATTGAGTTCGTCGACATTGCAGGACTTGTCAAGGGCGCATCCAAGGGCGAGGGCCTCGGCAACCAGTTTCTTTCCAATATCCGTGAGACGGATGCGATCATCCATGTGGTGCGCTGCTTCGATGATCCGAATGTCATTCACGTAGACGGCTCCATCGACCCGCTGCGTGATATCGAGACGATCAACCTGGAGCTTATTTTCTCTGATCTGGATGTGCTGGAGAGACGTCTTGCCAAGTCCAAAAAGACAGCCAGCAACGATAAGGATGCCAAGGCAGAGGTAGAGCGTCTGCAGGCATTGAAGAACCATCTGGAGTCCAATAAACTGGCGATTACCTTTGATGCCGGCGACGATGATGCCAATGCATTTATCGACAGCCTGGATCTCCTCACAAGGAAGCCGGTGATCTATGCCGCGAATGTTGCAGAGGAGAGTGTTGCGGATGACGGTGCGTCCAATCCCTATGTACAGAAGGTACGCGAGTATGCCAGAGAAACCGGATCAGAGGTATTCGCGATCAGCGCACAGATCGAGGAAGAGATTTCAGAGCTTGAGGATGCGGAAAAG
Source organism: uncultured Lachnospiraceae bacterium (assembly GCA_964585695.1). GTDB lineage: Bacteria > Bacillota > Clostridia > Lachnospirales > Lachnospiraceae > Oribacterium. Next base: position 10,576 of record CAZPEW010000056.1, on the reverse strand, counting down.
GCAGAGTTCCTCGAGAGCATGGGCATGAAGGAATCCGGACTGGATAAGATTGTCCGCGCATCCTATTCGCTGCTCGGACTGATGAGCTTCCTGACTGCCGGGGAAAAGGAAACCAGAGCCTGGACAATCAAGAAAGGAACCAAGGCGCCGCAGGCTGCCGGCAAGATTCATTCGGACTTTGAGAGAGGCTTCATCAAGGCAGAGGTTGTCAATTACAGGGATCTCCTGGACTGCGGATCGCTCTCTGCTGCGAGAGAGAAGGGAATTGTCCGTATGGAGGGCAAGGATTATGTAATGCAGGACGGCGACGTGGTGCTGTTCCGCTTCAATGTTTAAGGAAATCCGGAGACAGCTGAAAATTCATTATTTTAGGATCGGCATCTTAAGAACTGCCGGTATCCGGCACACCTATCGGTGTGCACCGGGTACCGGCTTTTTTAATGCGGAAATCCCCGGAAAAAGGGAGAAAACCGACACTGAAACTGTCAACCACACTATATGGTAGGACACCCGGGAAAAGACCACAAATTAGGCGTAAAAACAGAAAAACAGAAATTGCAAAAGCGCTGCGGAACCGCATAAAACGGGCATTTCCGGGGCTTTTTAATTCTGAAATTTCTGTGAACTTTTTTTAATGAATTGCGGTTTCCATACTTTACAATTACCTGAAAGGAGGGTATTATTATCACATAAGTGGAGAAAAGTGGTAGAAAGTGGTGAGATAGGGATGTTTACTGGTGAGTTTCATCATAATTTAGATGCCAAGGGCAGAATGATCGTACCGTCCAAGTTCCGTGAGGGACTGAGCGGTGAGTTCGTTGTTACCCGGAGTCTGGATGGATGTCTTTCCATGTATGCACCTGAGGAATGGGCCATTTTGGAACAGAAACTGAATTCTCTGCCTATGACAAATGAAAAAGCCAGAATGCTGAAGCGGTTTCTGCTTGGCAGCGCTGCTTCCTGCGAGATCGACAAGCAGGGCAGAATCCTGATTCCGCAGGTCCTGAGAGATAAAGTGGGACTTGACAAGGATGTTGTACTGGCAGGTGTCGGTGATCACATTGAAATCTGGAGCAGTGATAAGTGGGATGAGAGCAACAAGGCTTTTGATGATACCGCAATCCTTGCTTCCGATATGGAGGGCCTTGGAATTTGACGTTCAGACATTATTCCGTGCTTCTTAAGGAAACGATAGACGGGCTTAATATAAAGCCTGACGGAATCTATGTGGACGGCACGATCGGCGGCGGCGGACATGCACTCGAGGTTGCAGAAAGATTATCTCCCGAGGGCAGACTGATCGGGATAGATCAGGACATCGACGCGATCAGGGCAGCAGGTGAGAGACTGAAGGATTATCAGGATCGCGTAACGATCGTAAGATCCAATTACGAGCAGATCGGGACAGTGCTTAAGGATCTCGGAATCGAGAAGGCAGACGGTATTTATCTTGACCTTGGCGTTTCCAGCTACCAGCTCGACACAGCGGAGAGAGGCTTTTCCTATCGTTCAGATGCACCGCTCGATATGCGTATGGATGACAGAAATCCGGTCACCGCAGCAGATATCGTAAATGATTACAGCGAGTCGGAGCTTTTCCACATGATCAAAAATTACGGTGAGGACAGATTCGCACAGAATATAGCAAAGCATATCGTCCAGTACAGAGAGAAGAAACGGATCGAAACAACATTGGAGCTGTCAGACATCATCTCCGGGGCGATACCGGCAAGGATCCGGGCAACATCCGGACATCCGGCAAAGAGAACATTCCAGGCAATCCGGATTGAACTGAACCGGGAACTGGAGGTTCTGGAGAATTCGCTGGACGAGATGATCGATGATCTGAATGACGGCGGCAGGCTTTGCGTCATTACCTTCCAGTCTCTGGAAGACAGAATTGTAAAAAACAAATTCAGAACGGCTGAGAACCCATGCATCTGCCCGCCGGAATTTCCGGTCTGCACATGCGGAAGGAAATCGAAGGGAAGAGTTATAACCAGAAAGCCCATTCTTCCGTCGGAAGAGGAGCTGAAGGAAAACAGGAGATCCGAGAGCGCAAAGCTCAGGATCTTTGAACGCAGGATCACCGGCTGACGCAAAAGTCAGCCGGTGACCGGCAGCATAAGGGCGGAAGCTCTTAAGGTAAGAACAGTTAATCTGCAGGCAGTACAGAACTGCGGCGGATGAGGGGATGTGAGTATTATGGCTAATCGGCATGCGGTAAGGACATATGCAGACGGCAACACCGTCCGCAAGGTACGTCCGCAGAGACAATCCAGAGTGCAGGCAGAAGCAGTGCGGAGAAACCGGCTTGACCGGGAACGCATTCTTACAGAGCGTGAGATGGATCATCGTGCACAGCAGGAAAGACTGCGCAGCAAGACGGCAGTCATGGATATTCCGTATCTGGCAATGCTGATTCTTGCCAGCTGCTGTACCTTGTTTCTCTGCTTTAACTATATAAATCTTAAAACACAGATCAATTCCAGAATATCCTCTATTGAACAGAAGGAGCAGCAGCTTGACAAGCTGAAGTCTGAAAACAATGCGCTTCAGAACAGCATAGATACCAGCGTTGACCTGAACGAGATCTACAGGGTGGCAACACAGGAGCTTGGAATGGTATATGCCGGTGAGAAACAGGTGATTACCTATGACAAGACTGAAAGCGAGTATGTAAGACAATATGAGGACATCCCAAAGTACTGAAGATAAAAGAAAGAGGCGGGGCAAAATCCTGCCTCTTTATATGCAGAAAAAGCTAGCCATTACAGTTATACTGATAATGCTAGCTTTAATTGGCCTTATAGGGGCAATTTACAGCCTCGTTAAAAACAATAACGAGGATTACAACAAAATAGTGCTCTCGCAGCGGCAGGCATCCTATGATTCACGTACGATCCCGTTCCGCCGCGGTGATATTATGGACCGGAACGGTACTGTCCTTGCGACAAGCCAGAAGGTCTATAATCTTATCATTGATCCCAAGGTCATTTATTCAAGAGATGACGGAAGGTATGTGGAGCCGACGATCAAGGCGCTTGCGGATTATTTTAAATATGATGCAGGTGAGCTCCGTACGCTCCTGGATCAGAAGAAGGACAAGTCCTATATCAAATATGCAAAGCAGCTTTCCTATGACGACAAGTCCGGTTTTATGGACTATATGGAAAAGCAGAACAAGGCATATGCACAGTCCGGCGATAAGTCCAGAATCAAGGGCATCTGGTTTGAGGATGAGTACAAGCGTACCTATCCGTACGGATCGATGGCCTGCAATATCCTGGGATTTTCCAGCGCGGATGGAGAAACCGGCACCGGCGGTGTGGAACAGTATTATAATAATACGCTTATGGGCGTGAATGGCCGTGAGTATGGATATCTCGATGAGGACACAAAACTGCAGTCTGTCATCAAGGAGCCTACTGACGGAAATTCTGTTGTTACGACGGTCAACACCAATATCCAGATGTCGGTGGAAAAGTACCTGAATGAGTGGCAGAAGAATGATGTCGGATCCAAGATTGCGGCAGCGATTGTAATGGATCCCAAAACCGGTGAGGTTCTGGCGATGTCCAGCACCAACCAGTATGATCTGAATGATCCCCGGAAACTGGATCCGGCGGTTTATACGGATGCATATCTTACAGCACTCGGCACCAAGGAAGCAGTCGGTGTGTACAAGCGTGAGAATCCGGACGCGGCTCCGATTACCGAAGCGGAAGCCGGACAGCATTATTCTGCGGATGAAATCAAAAGCTACGGGCAGCAGGTAGCGTGGAACCAGATCTGGAGAAACTTTGTTGTTTCGGATACCTATGAGCCTGGTTCTACAGCCAAGCCGTTTACCATTGCAGGAGCACTGGAGGAGGCGGCGATTACGCCGTCAACGACTTTTGTATGCGAGGGCTATATTGAGCTGAATGACGGCATGCATACCTGGAAGATCCGCTGCCACAACCATAACG
>CAZPEW010000056.1:1346-6595 GCA_964585695.1 uncultured Lachnospiraceae bacterium | reverse complement strand
ATTCGCGGAGGGAGCCGAGAACTTTGTAAAATACCAGCACATCTTCGGATTCGGAGAGAAGACCGGCATTGACCTGCCGGCAGAGGCAGATACCTCCACACTGGTTTACACGGCGGACACGCTGGGCAAAACCACACTGGCGACCAATTCTTTCGGCCAGAACTTTAACGTTACAATGATCCAGATGGCATCTGCCTATACAAGTCTTCTGAACGGCGGCTCCTATTACCGTCCGCACGTTGTGAAGCAGATCCTGAATGCAGCCGGAACGGTTGTTGAGGATGTGAAGCCGGAGCTTCTCCGGACAACTGCCTCCAAGTCTACCTGTGATTTCATAAAGGAAGCTTTGTTCCAGACCGTCGAGGGCGGTACCGGAAAGCTGGCCAAAATCCAGGGATATGATGTCGGCGGCAAGACAGGTACGGCAGAGAAGCTGCCGCGTTCCGCACATAATTATCTGGTTTCCTTCTGCGGCTTTGCGCCGGTGGAGGATCCGCAGGTACTGGTCTATGTTATTGTAGATACACCGAATCTTTCCGGCGAAGCGCAGGCGACTGCTTCTTTTGCCACAAAGATCGAGCAGAAGATCATGAATGATGCACTGCAGTTCCTGAATATCGCGCCGCAGGGTGAGACCGATCCGGCCAACTCCCTCAATGCGGATCTCGGACAGAATCCGGAAGGAATCGGTTCTGAGACACTGGGCGCACAGGCAGCGGAAAGCTCTTCTGCAGCAGAAACAGATGCGAATGGAGAAACCATTGCACAGGAGACAGATGCAGCCGGGAATGCTGTTGTGACGACAGCTGCGCCTGCAGAGACAGATGAGCAGATTTCCGATGACGGAGCAGGCTCAGGTCTCCCGGCAGAGGTGCCTGGCCAGGAGAGCAGTGCGGCAGAGTCCTATGCGCAGGATGCAAGGAATGCGGCAGGTGCGGTGACTGCGGAGAGCGGGACGGCGGATGCCGGAGCAGACGGCGCTGCGGAAACGGAAATGAACGGTGATGCTGCGGATGAGACTGCACAGAATGAGAGTCAGGCTGATGCAGGCGATGAACGGATTTCGGACGAAAATGCTAATCAGTAAGGGAGAAGAAAATGTTTCTTGATTTTATATATTCTGTATTTCTTGGTTTTCTGATCGTTGCGGTGCTGATGCCTTTTGCGATTCCGGAGCTTCATAAGCTGAAGTTCGGGCAGGAGGTACGGGATGACGGTCCCAAGGCCCATCTTAAAAAACAGGGAACCCCGACCATGGGCGGCATTGTGTTTATTTTTGCAGTTCTGGCTGCGGGACTTGTGTTTGCGGGCAAATACCCCAGGCTTCTGCCGATCCTGTTTCTGACGGTCGGCTTTGGTGCGGTCGGCTTTGCGGATGATTATCTGAAGGTTGTAAAGCATCAGTCAGAGGGCTTCAACCCGAAGCAGAAATTCCTCTGCCAGCTGCTGATCACGCTGATCTTCGCTGTCTGGATATTCCGCTCGGATGCGTATGGCAAAACGATGCTGGTACCTTTCACCGGCATTCAGCTGGATCTGAAATGGTTTTATATTCCGGCGGTTCTTTTTATTGTCACGGCAACGGATAACGGCTGCAACTTTACAGATGGTCTGGACGGCCTCTGTTCTTCTGTTACGGCGGTTATTGCACTGTTCCTCGGGCTGGTTTCGATCCTGCATTTCAACGGGGAAATAGCACCGGCTGCGGGAGCGGTATTTGGAAGTCTTCTGGGCTTCCTTCTTTTCAACTGCTACCCGGCCAGGGTTTTTATGGGAGATACCGGATCGCTTGCGCTCGGCGGATTTGTTGCAGCGGCAGCATTCGAATTGCAGATACCACTGTTTATTCCGATTTTTGCGTTTATATATCTTGCAGAGGTACTGTCAGTCATCATTCAGGTGGCTTATTTTAAAAAGACCCATGGGAAACGGATATTCAGAATGGCACCGATTCATCATCACTTTGAATTGGGCGGCTGGTCGGAAACCAAGGTCGTGACAGTATTTACGGTAATCACTATTTTACTTTGTCTTGCTGCATTGACCGGCATCAGGTCGTAAGCAGTGTTGCTATGGAGAGGAAAAGGATGGAAAGTCGGAAGGTACTCGTGCTCGGCACAGGTAAGAGCGGCGTGGCTGCCGCGAAGCAGGTTCTGACCCTGGGAGGTCAGGTGGTTCTTTTTGATTCGAATGAGGATCTGGACCAGGTCAAGCTTTTAAAGAATTTCAGAAAAAAGGATAAGGTAACGATCAGGCTCGGAGATCTTGCGCCGGCTGATCTTGTAGGTATTGAACTGGCAGTCATCAGCCCGGGCATTTCTCTGGACAAACCGTTTGTAAAGCTGATTGACGGCGCCAAGATTCCGATCTGGGGCGAGATCGAGCTGGCTTATCAGTCCAGCAAGGGCAAGCTTGCTGCAGTGACCGGAACCAACGGAAAAACAACAACGGTTTCTCTGATCGGAGAGATTCTGAAGTCTCATTTTAATGATGTGCATGTGGTGGGCAATATCGGAAATCCGTTTACGGCGGAAGCGCTGGATACGGACGACAGCTCGGTCACGGTACTGGAGGTAAGCTCCTTCCAGCTGGAAACCATCATGGATTTCCATCCGAATGTTTCTGCAATCACCAATATCACGCCGGACCATCTGGATCGTCACAAAACCATGAAAAACTACATTCGCATCAAGGAAGCGATTGCAATGAACCAGACGGAGGAGGATTTCATCGTCCTGAACTATGAGGACGCGGAGCTCCGCAAGTTCGGGCGGAAGAAATCGCTGAAGCCGCAGATTGTATGGTTCTCGAGTGAGCATGAGCTGAAGGAGGGCTTCTACCTGAAGGCGGAGGAAATCCGTTATGCGCATGAGGGCAAGGATACGGCGCTTCTGAATGTGCATGATCTTATACTGCTCGGAAAGCATAATTATGAGAATGTAATGTGCGCAATGGGCGTTGCACTGCACATGGGCGTGCCGATGGAAAAGATCATTGATGTCTGCAGGCGCTTCAGGCCGGTGGAGCATCGTATCGAGTATGTGCGCGAGCGGGGCGGCGTAAGATATTATAATGATTCCAAGGGAACCAATACCGATGCGGCAATCCAGGCACTGCGCGCGATGCCGGGGCCGGTGATCCTGATCGGCGGAGGCTATGACAAGCATGTGGAATTTGATGACTGGGTCAAGGAATTCAAAGGCAGGGTCAAATATCTTGTGCTGATCGGGCAGACCAGAAACCAGATTGCCGAATGTGCCAAGAAGTACGGATTTACCAATATCATGTTTGCCGAGGATATGGATGAAGCGGTCAAGGTCTGTGCAACCTATGCGGATCCGGGAGACTATGTCCTCCTGAGCCCGGCCTGCGCTTCCTGGGGCATGTTTGACAACTATGAGCAGCGCGGCAAAATCTTTAAGGACTGCGTAAAAGCACTTTAAAATAACAAAGACTTACTTGAGTTATTCAAAAAGATAGAGTAGTATCTATGCGTTGACAGAAAGGAGCAGAATACATGGCGGCAAGGAAAAAGCGTGTAAGACATTTCTATGATTACAGCCTTTTGTTTGCTGTGCTTTTTATTACCGGCTTCGGTATGATCATGATGTATTCTGCTTCCGGCTACTCTGCGCAGAACACAATGAATGATGCCATGTATTTCCTGAAGCGGCAGGCTGCATTTGCCGTCCTCGGCATTGTCGTTATGCTGGTTGTTTCGAGAATTGACTATCATATTTATGCAAAGCTGGTTGTGCCGATTTTCTGTATTTCCTTTCTGGCGCAGATTGCCACGGCCTTTATCGGACTTTCCTCCCATGGATCCGCAAGATGGATCTCCGTTGCGGGTGTCCGCTTCCAGCCGTCCGAGATGATGAAAATTGCGGTTATCATCATGATGTCTACGCTGATCACGCATTACGGCTACCGCATCAATGAACTGAGAAATGCGATTTACTGCTTTGCCTGGGGTGTTGTGCCGGCGACCTTTATTGCCATCAGCAACCTCTCAACGGCCATCATTATTGCCGGCATTTCCTTTATGATGCTGTTTGTTGCCACGCAGAAGATGTGGCCGTTTGCCGCCTGCGGCATTTTTGCGGCGCTGGTTTATCTGTTTGCCTATCCTTTTGCCAAGTACCTGCAGGCAGCGCATCTTTTCCAGAGCTACCAGCTGGTACGTATTTTTTCCTGGAAGAACCCGACGGAATACACGGATGAGACATTCCAGACGCTGCAGGGGCTGTATGCAATCGGTTCCGGCGGTATTTTCGGCAAGGGGCTCGGCGAATCAATCCAGAAGTTCCTGATTCCGGAGGCACAGAATGATATGATTTTTACGATCATCTGTGAGGAACTGGGGCTTTTCGGAGCCGTTTCCGTCATCCTGATTTATTCTTTTATTGTTTTCAGGATGTATGACATTGCAAGGAATGCAAGGGATCTGTTCGGTTCCATGCTGGTCATCGGTGTCATGACACATATTTCGCTGCAGGCGATTCTCAATATAGCGGTTGTTACCAATTCCATACCCAATACGGGAATCACGCTTCCGTTTATCAGCTACGGAGGCACGTCGCTTGTATTTCTGATGACGGAGGTCGGTATCTGTCTCTCTGTTTCACGCCAGATCCATCTTGAGGGGGCAGGGAAAAGATGATCAGAACATTTGAGGAAAAGGAAAGACAGACGAAGCATCTCCTGCGCCTCGGCAGCGTCGTGGTCCTCTTGCTGATCATTGTGATCCTGGCAGCAGCCAGGATCCGCAGCTTTAAGGTTGTGGGCAATACAAAATATACAGAGGATCAGGTTGTCAGCATGATCTTTTCAGACCCCTGGGACACCAACAGCTTTTATCAGTTTGTAAAGGACCGGGTGAGGCCGCACAAGACGCTTCCTTTTGTACAGAAGTATCAGATCAGCTGGACCGGGCCGCTTTCGGTTGAGATTATTATTTATGAAAAGAATGTCGTAGGCTATGTAGACTACATGTCAAGCCATATGTATTTTGATAAAGACGGCATTATTGTGGAATCCACGGAAAAAAAGCTGGACGGCATCCCCGAAATAACAGGTCTTAATTTCGGCTCCATTGTGCTTTACAAGGCGCTTCCGGTGGAAAACAGCAAGGTTTTCAATGATATCCTGAATCTGACCGGCTCGCTTTCTTCCCATCAGATTGCCTGTGATGAGATAGAATATGACAGTCTCCTTAATGCAGTGCTCAGAATCGGGGATGTCAAGGTATC
>CAZPEW010000056.1:0-1336 GCA_964585695.1 uncultured Lachnospiraceae bacterium | reverse complement strand
ACAAGGACATGGAGATGAAGATCGCAACGCTGAATGACATTCTCCCCAAGCTTGCGGGACTCAAGGGAACGCTGGATCTTTCCGAATACAAGGAAAACGCCGATAAGGAACAGTACATCTTCAAGCAGGATCAGCAGTAGATTCCCAAATTTAAGCTTGATATTTACAGGATTTGTTAGTATATTTATTTAGTGTGCATCTGTTTACGGTTTTTCCGGTACGGAAAAACATGGCAAACAGGAACAATACGTTTTCGTTTGATTAATCAGGAGATTACATAAAGGTAATTTGGAGGAGGAAGGAAATGTTGGAAATCAAACTTCCTGAGTCAGAGGCAGCTGCAAAGATTATTGTAGTAGGTGTAGGTGGCGCAGGCAACAATGCTGTGAACAGAATGGTCGATGAGGGAATTGTCGGTGTTGAGTTTATCGGCGTAAACACAGATAAGCAGGCACTGCAGTTCAGCAAGGCGCCTACGGCAATGCAGATTGGCGAGAAGCTCACAAAGGGACTTGGCTGCGGCGGCAGACCGGAGATCGGTGCAAAGGCGGCAGAGGAGAGTTCCGAGGATATTACGGCAGCTCTGCAGGGCTCTGACATGGTGTTTGTGACATGCGGTATGGGCGGCGGAACCGGAACCGGTGCTGCACCTGTTATTGCAAAGATCGCAAAGGATATGGGTATCCTTACCGTCGGTGTTGTGACCAAGCCTTTCCGTTTTGAGGCAAAGCAGAGGATGACCAATGCCTTAAAGGGCATTGACCAGTTAAAGGATGCTGTAGATACACTGATCGTTATTCCAAATGACCGTCTCCTTGAGATCGTGGACAGAAGAACGACAATGCCGGATGCTCTTAAAAAGGCAGATGAGGTTCTCCAGCAGGCAGTACAGGGAATTACAGACCTGATCAATGTACCGGGACTGATCAACCTGGACTTTGCCGATGTTTCTTCTGTTATGAAGGACAAGGGCATCGCACATGTCGGTATCGGTAAGGCAAAGGGCGATGAGAAGGCAGTCGAGGCAGTCAAGGAAGCCATTTCCTCACCGCTGCTTGAGACAACCATTGAGGGCGCAACCGATGTGATCATCAACATTTCCGGAGACATCAGCCTGGTAGAGGCCAATGAAGCCGCTTCTTATGTAGAGGAGCTTGCCGGAGATGAGGCAAATATTATCTTCGGTGCCATGTATGATGAGAATGCCCAGGATGAGGCAACCATCACGGTTATTGCAACCGGTATCAAGGATGTATCTTCTACAGACAGTTCTGTGCAGAAGCCGGCAGCATTCGCAGGAACAGCACCGCACGTGCAGGCTTCCCCGATGCCGTCC
>CAZPEW010000055.1:10756-12013 GCA_964585695.1 uncultured Lachnospiraceae bacterium | reverse complement strand
TTCACAAATGAAGTTTTTTTCTGTAGGCCTTCTTTCTCTTAGGCAACAGCTCTGAAATGCCGGATTTTACAGGCCTAAAAGGACAAAATAGGCTTCCAGGCCTGTTTGGCAAAATCCAGGACTATGGAATTGACAGATGTTACAGGCCTGAAAAGACATTCGCGGGATCCAGGCCTGTAAGACCGTTTGATTTATAAAATACAAGAGGATTTTCATGAAAAACGAGCCGGAGCGGCCTGGCGTGGGCTATGGCTGCACTATCCGGAGGTGTCTTTGGTGAGCGGCATGCCGCAGTACGGGCAGATGGTTTTCATCTGCGGGTTGGGGGCATTGCAGCAAGGGCAGATGGCGTAGACATTCTTGAGCTTTTCGGGCGCCTTTTCCGGGTTATTGCGCAGATAGATATCCTCCTCGCGCCTTTTCAGGTGGCTGCGGATTGTCAGGATGATGCCCAGAACCGGCGCCAGGACAAAGACCAGTCCGAATATGCCTGTAAACATCAGGTATGTCCGCATGCCTGCGGCGGTATTGAGATCGACCGCTTCGTCATTGACATTCATGGAACCGGCGGTCAGGGATGGCTTCAGCATATAATCGGCGGCCTCGGCAAAGGCTTTTTTGTATGCAGCTGCAATCGTACTGCTGTCTCCGTCTGTGGATTTGCCGGTTTTATACAGCGCATCCTGGAATGTTTTCTGGAATCTGGCAAAGTGCGACGGCGTGATCATTTTTGCGGTATCGTCGCCCTTGACTGCCCACCAGTGCCAGTCTGTGAAATCCCTGGTGATCTGCGCAGGCTGTGTGTAAAGGACAAGAAAATGCTTCTCATCGGAAAAGCGGCTTACATACTGCTCGTAGGCATAATTCTCAAGGCTTATGTAGTTGGTTTCCCATTCGGAGTTGAATTCTGTTTCGGCATACGGAATGATGCCGGTTTTATCATAGAATTTCTGAAGTTCAGTGCGAATGTCCTTTTCCTCGGCTTCTGTGAAGATGTCTGCGTTGTCCTCTAGCATGACCATGCTGTCTGCCGCCGCGCCGGCAGTCTGGTTTGCGGATGATCCGGCCGCCGCTCCGGGTGCAGGATTTGCGGATGTTCCGGCCGCCGCGCCAGCCGTTGTTTTGGCAAGCGGCTTTGGAAAGGCAATGGAGGAGAGGAAGGTCCCTGCCGCTGCCAGCGGGAAAACCGAGAGGAAAATGCACATGAATACAGTGAAGGCAAAGCTGGGTCCCATGGATTCGTGTGATGAATAATAA
>CAZPEW010000055.1:7747-10746 GCA_964585695.1 uncultured Lachnospiraceae bacterium | reverse complement strand
GTCCGGAGCGGTCATAATAACAGTGATGATAGGCGCCTGCAAAAGGCTTGTAGGAACTGCGGCGTGAACTGCCGCCGAGGCTGCCGGAACCGCCTCCATGAGATCCTCCTCCGGAAAAACTCCCTCCTCCGCTGCTGGAACCGCCGCTGTGACTTCCGCCTCCGCAAGAACTTGGCATGGCTTGCCTCCTTAACTTTTTCAATAAGTTTATTGCATTTATTATGCATGAAATTGAGGATTAAATAAAGAGGATAATTTGCAGAAAAATGATTTTGTCTGTGAAATCCAATCGTGAAATCCAATCGTGAAATTCAATGCATCTGAAAATTTTATAAAGAGCTTTATTTGTGGTAGAATGAATGTATCTTTTTAAGAATCTATGATACAGGGACTGGGGAAGTGATTTGATGCATTTACTGAATGCGGCAATCTGTGATGATGATCCGGAGATGCTGAGGAGAATGGCGGATATGATGCGGTGGAGCCATTCGCTTCTTATGCTGCGCTGGAGCAGGCGGTCCGGTCAGGACATAAGTATCAGGCGGTTTTTATGGATGTGGAGCTGGGAACACAGGACAACGGGATTGCGGCTGCGGAGAAGCTGTGCATGCTGCTGCCGGATGCCGGAGTGGTGGTCGTGACCTCGTATCCGAAGTATTCGCAGGATATATTTTTCAGGCAGATCAATCTGACGGGATTTCTGCTGAAGCCGGTGGAAAGGGAGAAGTTTGATGCGGTGACGGAGCTTCTTATGAAGCGGACGCGGGAGCAGGAGGCAGGGAAGCTTGTGCTCCGGTTCCGGAAAAAGACGGTGCTGGTATCAGTCGGAGAGATCCGCTATCTGGAGAGTGTGGGGCATACGATTCTGGTGCATCTTGCGGACGGAAGGACGGAACAGTGCGGCGGAAAACTGGAGGAGATGATGGACAGACTGCCGGATTATTTCATGCAGTGCCATAAGAGCTACCTCGTGAATATGAAGATGGTACGTGAGATCAGGGGAGACAAGGTTGTGCTGACGGATGGGGAGCCGATTGCCATCAGCCGTTCGCGGTATGCGGAGTGCCGGGACGCCTATTTTGCGTATCTGGGACGGACGGTCTGAGATGGAGATCTGGTATAATCTGCTGTTATGGACAGTACAGGCATTTATGATGCTGTTTACCTCCGAATGCACCATGAAGCGCAGGGGCTCGCTGCGCTTCCATGCGTGGCTGCTGGCGGCAGTGCTTGCTGCAGACGCGGTGTTCGGGTGGATCAAGCTTGTGAGCGCAATGAACTCACCTGTTTTTATGGCAGCCACGGCGGTCAGTCTGGTCCTGTACCTGGTGTACTGCATCTTAGGTTTTACGGACAGGCTCTGGCGCAGGGTGATGGTGTATATTCTTGTGCTGATGATCGGGATGGTGTCGGACCTTCTGGTGACCGTACTTTTCCGTGCGAGCGGCAACACCGGAATTCTGCACATGAAGCATTCGGTGTCGGTAAATATTGTGGTTACGATGGTGCAGGGGGTCCTGTACTGTCTGACAGCTTTTATCATGAACCGGGTGTTTCCGCGGGGGAAGCAGATCAGCTATTTCCTCCTGTTTCTGCTGTTTCCGATGAGCCAGCTGATGCTGTGCTTCTCGGCGGACTGGCAGAATGTGCATGGCGGCGTGAACCGCTATCTGCAGCATCCCCTGAGCTTTGCGGGTTTCCTGCTGGGGGTTGCGGCAGATCTGTGGCTGATGTACCTGATGCTCTGGAATGAGCGGAGGGAAAAAATCCAGCGCGAGAATGAGGAGCTTAAGCATCTGCGGGAGCTTGAGAAAGCGCATTTTGATGCGGTGGAGGAGAAGCAGAATGCATTCGCAAAATTCCGGCACGATTACCGGAACCAGATGATGACGGTGCTTACGCTGATCGAGCAGGGGCAGGCAGACAAGGCTGCGGAAAATCTGCATTCGCTGTCGAACCTCATGGGGCAGACGGGCGACCCGGACCGCTGCAGTGCGAATGATCTGATCAACGCGGTCATGTCAGAAAAGGCCGGCGAATGCAGGCGTCTCGGGATACGCCTCAAGACGGAACTGAATGTCGGCCTGGTGCCGGGGATTGAGCCGGTACATCTCTGCAGTGTGTTCTCCAATCTGATGGACAATGCGATCCATGCAGCAGCGGAAATGGCAGATGGCAACGGCTGCGCGGGCGGAGGACGGACTGCAGCGGGAGAAATTCCGTTTATCGAGATCCGTGCGGCGGTCCGGGGCGAGTATCTGACGGTGCGGGTGGAGAACAGTTCGCCGGATCCGGACAGAAAGCAGCGGACGCGTAAGGGCTACGGCCGGGAAATCCTGAATGACATCGCCGGTCATTACGACGGTGACTACCGCGGCAGCTGGCAGGATGGTGTCTACACAGCGATCATCTCACTTCATACCGCAGAAAGCGGGCTGCAGTAAAGTGTCTGAACAGGAATCCCGGAACAAGAGCGGCAGATAGGTTGCAGAAAGCGGGCTGCAGTAAACGGCCCCGGAAGAAGGCAGGCGCAGCAGCCTGTCTTTTTTTGCCGTTAAAGTGGTTAAAATTGAAGGAAAATTGATTCAAAATCCTTACGGTTTATAATGAAATCAATAGGCAGCTTTATGCAGCTTCTGCATTCGGAGGAGCTGCGCGGAACGTGAGAAAGTTGCTGATTAAAATATTGTGGCAGGAGGAAAGGGTATGAGGAAACAATTCACAAAAACGCTTGCAGTACTGCTGTCGGCGTCTCTGTTTGCGTCTTCTGTGGCTTTCGGCGGCACAGCAGATGCGAATGCAGGTGATGCATGAACCGTGACAGAGGAAAAAACCGACACGGGTACGGGAACCGGAGATGAGAAGTCTGCGGATCCGTCAGGTACAAATGAGCAGGCCGGGGATACGGGCGCAAAGACCGGTGAAGAGGCAGAGGATGCGGACACAAAGACCGGTGAAGAGGCAGAGGATGCAGACGCAAAGACCGGCGAAGAGGCAGA
>CAZPEW010000055.1:0-7647 GCA_964585695.1 uncultured Lachnospiraceae bacterium | reverse complement strand
CAAAGACCGGTGAAGAGGCAGAGGATGCAGACGCAAAGACCGGCGAAGAGGCAGAGGATGCGGATGCAAAGGCTGCTGCAGAAAAGGCAGCTGCGGAGCAGGCCAAGGCAGAGGCGGCAGCAGAAGCAAAGGCACTGAAAACGGCGGAGTATCCGGCATTCGAATACAGCAAGGAAGTGGATGGCTATGATGTTTCGCTTTCAGCGGAGGAAGGTGTATTTCCGGAGGATACCAAGGTAACGATCCGCAAGGTGAATACCTTTAAGGGAAAGGAAATTTCGGATCTGCTGGAGGATGAGCTTCCGGAGGATGAGCAGGCAGAGGCAACGGTTGCCTTTGATATAAAGTTCTTTGATGACGGAACCGAGATTGAGCCGGAGGATGGCTCGGTCCAGGTGGCGATTGATCTTCAGAAGGATATCGAGGATCTCAAGGATGCAAAGGATCTGGATGCGGAGGATCTCTCTGCGGATGTATTCCATATTGAGGATGACGGCGGCATCGAGCAGGTGGAAAGTGATCTGACAGACACGACTGCAACATTCGATGCAGAGAGCTTTTCTATTTACGGAATTACGATCAAGCGGAGTGATGCTGGTAATAAATATACAATCACATTTGATTATGGGGACCACAAGCCGCAGGCTTACTTTGCGTTCTTTAATGATGAAGATGCAAGCTATTCCGATGATACAAACAAAGGGACAATCATTGTGCCTGCAGGAATGGAACTGAGCAGTACAGGCAATGGTTTTGAGTATGATTCGGATGATGCATATAACTGCCTGATCAGCAGCCCGGAAAGCAATGATATGGTTTATGCGCTGACAGGCTGGAGAACTTCTGATAATAAAGTCATAAGTATGAACAGACTGAACAGTTACATACCTGCAGGAAACGAAACGCTGACTGCAGTATGGAAAGACACCTGGAAGGTGACATTAAAAGATGCTGCTGAGGAAGAAGTATATTATGTTGCCAAGGGAGAACAGCTTATGTTCTGCCAGTTTTTTATGAGCTATTATAATTCGGATAAGTATGTCTATGTGGATTCCTGGAAAAATACAGAAGGAAAAGAAATCAGAACAGAGGATCTGGCATACTATCGTCCGGAAAAAGATGACACGCTGACTGCATCGGATCTGAATGTCATTGATATATATACTGTTACACTGGATTTAAGCAATGATACTAAAGAAAAGGATCCTCAGAAGAGTATCTTTGTACCAAGAGGAAAAACGCTGCAGGATGGCATACACAAGTTCTATTTATCTCGCTATTACGAAGTTATTAATACTGATCTCCGCGAAATGGTAATGGTATGGACAAGCAAGAATACGGGTAAGGAATACTATTATCAGCCGGCAGGAGAGCAGAAATCCGTTTTTGACTATCAGCCAGAAGGAAATGATACCCTGTATCCGGTTGAATGGGGAACACCGGCACGTGCGGCAGGAATTACCGTTCAAATCAGCTATGGGGATTTTGCATTCGGCCAGGGTGGCAGTATGGAAACTCCGAATGTGTATGATTATACATTGTCGGCTGGAGAAAAAATCACAGAAGAGGATCTTAAATCCTTTACAGATGAAGCTCCTTATCTGTCCGCGGTTGAGGATGAGGATGAATGGGAGGATGCCTATAATTATTACGCGAATTCATCTTTCTACCGGGTTTCCGACACCGACGATGCCGACAGTATCAAGGCGATCACCGGATGGACAAGTACAAAGGATAATAAGACCTATAAATGGAGTGAGCTTGGAAATTATGATCCGCAGGAAGGTGATATGCTGACGGCACAGTGGGCAGATGCTGTTAAGATTCATTTTGATTACGATCCGGATGATACGCATAACAAGCTTCTTGCAGAAACCGGTGAGGATTATTATCTTGCAGCGGGAGATGCCCTGAATTACCGCCCGTATTTCAGAAACGTAGCTGCAGACGGAACGGTTACAGAAATTACCGGCTGGAAGAACGAGGCAGGGAAGACTTTCAATTTAAATGATATTCTGAAATATGCGCCGACAAAGGATGAAACGCTTACGGCAGTATGGAACAAAGAGGGTACGGTGAAAAAGTATTCGGATACTGCTACGCCTTCAGTTCCTGCAACATCTTCTGATGCCTCACATTCCGGCAGTTCATCTCCGGAGAGCTCGGACACAACGATTTACGGTCCGAATGGCAC
Source organism: uncultured Lachnospiraceae bacterium (assembly GCA_964585695.1). Classification (GTDB taxonomy): domain Bacteria; phylum Bacillota; class Clostridia; order Lachnospirales; family Lachnospiraceae; genus Oribacterium. The sequence continues at coordinate 5,453 of CAZPEW010000055.1, read as the reverse complement.
AGCACAGACGCTGACATCCGGGAACTGGGAGCAGACAGCGGACGGCAGCTGGATGTTCAAGGGTACGAACGGCAGTTACTGCAGGAATACCTGGGCATATCTGAGCAGCAAAACCGGCAGTCACTGGTATTACTTTGATGCGAACGGCAAGATGGTTACCGGCTGGATATTATCCGGCGGCAGCTGGTATTATCTGACCGAGAGCGGCACATATCTCGGTGCTGCGGCAACCGGACTGTTCCAGGATCCATCGGACGGGAACTGGTATTATCTGGATCCGGTGACATTCAAGATGCGTACCGGATATGTAAAGATTGACGGGGCGGACTGGTGGTTCAACAATGTACCGGGCACTGCAAGCGGCTGGGTACAGGACAAGGAAGGACGCTGGAAATACCAGAAGGGCAGCAGCACGCCGCTTGGTGCGCGGATGTCTGCAAAGCCTACAGCATGAGAAACAGAAAACAGAACAGCAGGGTGATACCGCGGCGCTTATACTGCAGTATCATCTGCCAACAGGGGATCCGCTATGCGGATCCCCTGTTTTTTGCTTGTTTTGCGTCCTCCTGAGAGAAATGAAAACTGCAGCCAGGAGGATGCATCAAGAGAGTATATCCCGTTTGTGTCGCAGGTTCCGGGCGGTCATCCTCCTGGAGAGATGAAAAATTGGTTCCAGGAGGAAACCAGCGATCTGCGGCGCCAGCTACCGCGCTGGCTTGCCTTAAGTGATTAATTTCCGTCCCGCAGCGGGTGTACTGATACCTTGGGGATGGTGCAGCGGGGCCCGGCAAGGTATTGAGAGGGATTCTCCTGATCTGGTGACCGGGACAGCAGATCAGCCGCCTCGCCGGTATCCGTGCTGCTTTTTGCCAGAGCAATGAAAGCCAGGATTTCTTTTGTGAGGTGTTTGTCCTTGTGGTGGAAGATCTGGCGCCAGATGCGGAGGTTCAGGTCTTTTACATTCAGGATGGTAAGGGTTCCGGCCTCTACATCCTGCTGAATTGTAAATTCCGGCAGGAATGAGACAGCGGGGGAGGTTTCACGCAGAACCTTTAAGAGAAATCCGGTACTGCCGGATTCCAGAAACGGGTGAACCTCCAGCCCCTGTGCAGCCAGATACTGATCCAGTATGAACCGGTAGCTGGCGTTCTTTTCTGTGAGGAGAAACGGCTGGTCAAGGAGCTCCTCCAGCGTGACATCCGGATGCGCAGCGAGCGGCGAACTGCTGGCTGTCGAGAAGAGAATCCGCTCCGGCTCTTCCAGTTCTTTCTCCCATTTTGCATCGAATATTTTCTGATCCAGGGTATAGACGAGGTCGATTGCATTGCTGTTCATCATCTGGAAAAGGACAGCCGGGGTATCGATGATGACCTTGACACAGACGTTTGGATACTGACTGTGGAAACGGAGGAGGAGCTGCGGGAGGATGGCGGAGCTGATGGACTCGATGGCACCGATGCAGAGGGAGCCGGTCAGCTCATTCTCTCCACTGACAGCATCCTGCGCCTCCTTGACATCTCTCAAAATCCGGACCGCATGCGTATAAAACAGCTCGCCCTCGTGTGTGAGGGAAATCTGCTTCCCGATGCGGTCAAAGAGCATGGTATCCAGCTCCGCTTCCAGCTGCTTGATCTGAATTGTTACAGCCGCCTGAGAATAACCAAGGTAGTGTGCGGCTTTGGAAAAGCTCTTTGCTTTTGCAATGTGGACGAAGGTGTTAAGCTCACGTAATTCCATCTTGACCTGCTCCTTGTTTTCAATTGATGCTGCCAATGAAGCATCCTCACGCACATTTCTGGATTTAGAATTTCTAAACGATCTGTTAAAGTAATTAAAATTTACAAAATTATAATCCCATACTATACTTTTATCAGCAGAGAAGCAAGCCCATTTTTCCGGAAAAATGGAGTCCGTTCCGGATGTCGGAAAATGCATGGACGCGAATGCTGCGGCCGTCCGGAAATCCCGGTGGTGCAGACATCGCGGCCGTCCGGAAATCCCGGCGTTACAGTCATCAGGACAGATCAAGTGGAGAGGAGTCAAGAACAATGGAAAGAAGTGATCCGAAATATCAGACATATGTACAGATCCTGCGGGAGGAGCTGGTGCCGGCAATGGGGTGCACAGAGCCGATTGCCCTGAGCTATGCAGCGGCGTATGCGAGAGATGTACTGGGCGGTATGCCGGATCGTGTTGAGGTCGAGGCGAGCGGCAGCATTATTAAAAATGTGAAGTCGGTTATCGTGCCCAATACAGATCACCTGAAGGGAATTCCCGCAGCGGTTGCAGCCGGAATCGCTGCAGGAGATGCTGCGAGGAAATTGGAGGTTATTGCCGGTGTCACAAAGGAGCAGATTCCGGAAATCAAAGCCTTTATGGCGGATGTGCCGATTCAGGTGAAGCTCATGGAACCGGCGCGGACCTTTGACATTCGCGTCACACTGCATAAAGGCGGGAGCTGCGCAAGCGTGCGTATATCCGACTTCCACACCAACATTGTGCGGGTGGAAAAAGACGGAAAGGTTCTTTTGGAAAAGGCAGATGCGGATCAGAACCAAAGCAGCAGCCTGGACCGGAATCACTGCCAGGAAACAGGCCAGACCGTCAAGGCAGACAGGACACTGCTTTGCATGGAGGACATATGGGACTTCTGCAATACAGTGGACCTCGCGGATGTTAAGGATATCCTGGACCGGCAGATCCGCTGCAATATGGCGATCGCGGAGGAGGGACTCCGGAACGGATACGGCGCGAATATCGGCAAGGTCATCCTGGCATCAGAGACGAACGGTACGCGGACGCTTGCAAAGGCAATGGCGGCGTCGGGATCGGATGCGCGGATGAATGGCTGTGAACTGCCGGTAATCATTAATTCGGGCAGCGGAAACCAGGGCATTACTGCCTCGGTGCCGGTAATTGTATATGCGAGAGAGCTGAAGGTACCGGAGGAAAAGATGTACCGCGCGCTGGTGCTGTCCAATCTGACAGCTGTCCACCAGAAGACGCCGATCGGAACGCTGTCGGCATACTGCGGCGCAGTCAGTGCAGGCGCAGGGGCAGGCGTCGGAATCGCCTTTCTCTGCGGCGGAGGCTATGAGGAGGTTATCCATACGCTTGTCAACGCGGTTGCCATTATTTCCGGCATGATCTGTGACGGCGCAAAAGCATCCTGTGCAGCCAAGATCGCGATGTCGGTGGATGCCGGCATTCTCGGATATGAAATGTACAGAAAAGGCCAGCAGTTCTACGGCGGTGACGGTATTGTCAGCAAAGGCGTTGAGGCTACGCTGGAAAACGTAGGCAGACTTGGCAAGGACGGCATGAAAGAAACAAATGAGGAAATTATCCGCATCATGTGCGGAGACAGGTAAAAGGATGACCAGGAATAATGTATAACCTGGGATTAAACGGGGGATCTGCCGGCCGCACAAGGCCTGTATCACAGAACGCAGATTCCCGGCAAATACATGCAGCGCAGCTGCATCAGCAAAGGGGAAATTGGATATGAAAAAGATTTTAAACTCTCTTCCGGTGAGACTGCTGTTCGGCGTAGTGGCCGGAATTCTGATCGGACAGATTGCGAATGAAGCACTGATGAATGTTGTGGTAACCATCAAGTATATCCTCGGTCAGGTGATTACCTTCTGTGTACCGCTGATCATCATCGGATTTATTGCACCATCTATCACAAAGCTCGGAAGCAATGCATCGAGGATGCTGGGCGTCGCCATCATTCTCGCCTATGTATCCTCCATCGGTGCAGCGTTCTTTTCCATGGGCGCGGGATATACGCTGATCCCGGGACTTTCCATTGCATCTCAGGTAGACGGGCTCAGGGAACTGCCGGAGGTTATTTTCAAGCTGGATATTCCGCAGATCATGCCGGTCATGAGTGCGCTGGTCTTCTCGATTTTCCTGGGACTCTGCGCGACCTGGACCAAGGCAAAGCTTTTTATCGGTCTTTTGGATGAATTCCAGGAGATTGTTCTCCGGATCGTATCCTCCTTTATCATCCCGGTTCTGCCGTTCTTTATTGCGTCAACCTTCTGCTCGCTTTCCTATGAAGGAACCATTACAAAGCAGCTTCCGGTTTTCCTTAAGGTTGTCATTATTGTCATGATCGGCCATTATATCTGGCTTGCGCTGCTTTACATCCTCGGCGGCATCTACTCGGGGACCAATCCGCTGGAGGTACTGAAGCATTACGGGCCGGCATACATTACGGCAGTCGGCACGATGTCCTCGGCGGCAACACTTGCAGTTGCTCTCGAATGTGCCAACAAGGCCAAAACGCTCCGGAAGGATATGGTCGGCTTCGGCATCCCGCTGTTTGCCAACATTCACCTCTGCGGCTCGGTGCTGACCGAAGTGTTCTTCTGTATGACGATATCCAAAATCCTGACGGGCAGTCTCCCGGGCCTGCCGAATATGATTCTGTTCTGTCTTCTGCTCGGTGTATTTGCAATCGGTGCGCCTGGCGTGCCGGGCGGGACGGTCATGGCTTCTCTCGGTATCATCACCGGTGTACTTGGCTTCAACGAGACCGGAACGGCGCTGATGCTGACGATCTTTGCGCTGCAGGACAGCTTCGGTACAGCCTGCAATGTAACCGGTGACGGCGCGCTGACACTGATGCTGACCGGCTACTGCAGGAAGCATCACATCGAGGCGGACAGTGTCAAGGCAGTGATGTAAAGTCCGGACTGTCCGCTGTCCGGTGGGGAGGCCCTCCGCTCCGGCCGGCCGGTCGGCCGGCTGCAGAAGCCGGAGTGTTTTAATCGTTACTGAAGATGACCTGTCCGTCTTTTATGGTGCGGAGGATGCGGATCGACCGTAAGTCGTGCGGGTCAATGGTCATAGGGTTCCGGTCAAGCCATACGAAGTCTGCTCTCTTTCCGGGTAGCAGGCTTCCTTTTTTGTTTTCCTCTCCGTACTGGAAGGCTGCATTGATTGTGACTGCCTTGAGCGCCTCCCGGACCGGGATTGCTTCATTCGCACCAAGTACTGTGCCGGACTGTGTAAGTCGGTTTACGGCGCACCATACCGTTTCCAGCATATCCGGCTCGATGACCGGGGAATCCTGATGGAATGTGAAGCGGATTCCGGCACGGAGTGCGTCTGCTGCCGGCGAAAGTAAGGAAGCGCGCTGCAGACCGAAATTGCGAATGTGCGTATCGCCCCAGTGGTAGACGTGGGCGACAAAAAAGGACGGAAGTACGCCGAGGGCATGCACCTCGGGGAGCTGGTCCGGTGCGAGGAACTGCGCATGGATCATGACCGGCCGGAGCGCGGCAAAGTCCGGGAAGCCTGTTTCAGTTTCTGCGATGGCATGGAGGTACTGCGCAGCAGCGGCATCTCCGTTGCAGTGCGCAAGGATCTGCATGCGGTGCTGTGCGGCCCATTGGAGAGCGTCCATGACTGCACTGTACTCCATGGTGCCGCGGCTTGTTTCC
>CAZPEW010000054.1:1570-12068 GCA_964585695.1 uncultured Lachnospiraceae bacterium | reverse complement strand
TTTCTGCCGGACTGTTTTCCGAATGAGCTGGGACTTACACTGACGCCGCTTTTTAAGAAGGACGGGAGCCGTCTTAAGCGGAATACGTGGTTTATCTATAAAAAGGAAAAACGGAAAAGTCATGCATTAGAGGAACTGATCCAATACATTGAAAAGGAAGTTGCGATTCATGAAATTTACAATTAAAGAGGACGGAAAGCGGATTCTTTCCGTAATACTTGCCGCAGTGCTGATGGCGATCAATATCAAGACCTTTGTACGTACGGGAGGTCTCTATCCGGGCGGTGCAACCGGACTTACGATTCTGATCCAGAGAATCGGAAACCTGTACCTGCCGTTTGAAATTCCGTACACGATCATCAATGTGATTCTCAATGCGATACCGGTTTATATCGGCTTCCGCTACATTGGAAAGAAATTCACGCTGTATTCGCTTCTGATGATCCTGCTTGCGGGTTTCCTTACGGACCTTCTGCCGGCGCATGTTATCACTTATGATACGCTTCTGATTTCCATTTTCGGCGGCATCATCACCGGTATTGTCATCAGCCTGTGCCTTTCTGTGGATGCAACATCGGGCGGCACGGATTTCATTGCCATTTATCTGTCGCAGAAGCGGGGTGTGGAGACCTGGAATCTCATTCTGGGCTTTAATACGGTAATCCTGATTGCGGCAGGCATTCTCTTTGGCTGGGACAAGGCACTGTATTCCATTGTATTTCAGTTTGTATCGACCCAGACACTGCATACGCTTTACCGGGACTATCAGCAGCAGACGCTGTTTATCGTGACGACGCATGCAGAGGAAATCGCAGAGGTTATTTTTAAGGTTTCCCATCATGGTGCGACGATTATGGACTGTATCGGCGCGCATGACCAGGAGGAGCGGAAGATGGTCTATTCCGTCGTTTCCGCTTCTGACAATAAAAAGGTGATTGTAGCCGCGCGGGAGATTGATCCGCATGCCTTTATCAATTCAATTCATACCACCCAGCTTGCCGGACATTTTTATATGAAGCCCAAGGACTGACCGGACAGGGGACAGAAACTGTACATTCAGGCACATGCCTGTCATTATAAGAAATAAAAAAATCAGAAAACGAGGTGATCAGATGAAAAAGAAACAGACGATTTGCGGAAAACAGAAAAATCCAGGACTGTACCGGCTGCCCGGCAGCGGTAAAAAAAGGATACTTGCTCTGACCGCTGCGGCAGTGCTCATGCTTACGCCGCTTGTGTCCTATGCTGCAGGGACGGGTATCAATCCGGTAACAGAAGAGCAGGTCAGCGGCCCGGGTGCATTCGTCCTCTCAGAGGCGGAGGAGAAGGCACTTCTTAAGAATAATTATTACGAGGCATATAACGGAAAGCTGCTTGCGTCCAAGGAAATCCCTGCAGATTCTTATTCCTGGAGCTGGTTCTATCAGCTGGATCAGAATGCTTATCAGAAGCTGGATGCCATCCTGAAGGAAAGCGTTGCAAACAAGGCTTCCGCCCTGCAGGGCTCGGAGACACAGTGGATTGCGGATTTATATCTGACAGCCATGGATAATGACGGGAGGAATGCACATGGCATGGGCGAGCTCAGAAGCTATCTTGACCGGATTGAGTCGAGCCGTACAATCCCGGAATACCTCGATGCGCTGCGTACAATCAGCCATGACCTCAACGTTTCCAGTTTTTTGACTTTCGGCTCAATGCAGGATCCGGAGGATCCCGGCAGATACGTTGTCGGCACCGGTGATCCGGATCTGGGACCGGGCAAGGAAGTGCTGGAAGACAGCAGTATGACGGACCAGCAGGATGCATATAAACGTATGACGGCAAAGCTTTTTAAGGTCCTGGGGAATCCGGAACCGGATGCAGCTGCAGAACAGATTTACCGGCTGGAAAAAGATCTGGCTTCTTATGCTTACAGAACGGAACAGAAATATGATATGTCGCTTACTTACAATGTGTACAGCCGTGCGGAGCTGCGGAAGCTTTTAAGCAATGCAGAAACAGATGCGTATCTGGATGCGCTGGGTTTCGGCAGTGCGGATGAGGTGATTGTAGAGTGTCCGCCGCTTATGAAGCGGATCAATGCATTGCTGACATCGCAGAATCTGCCGCTGTTAAAGCAGTATTCGGAAGTGGTTCTGCTCATGGACTATGGCGACTGTACCACTATTCCGGTACGGGACATCCTTCTTGATTACAGTAATGAAATCAGCGGTATCAAGGAGCGTAAGACAGATGAAAAGCTGGCAAGCGAACTGACACAGGGAATGCTGGGATTTGAATTCGGCAAGCTGTACGCTGCGGAAAATTTCTCTGCGGAAGCAAAGCAGAATGTGGAAAAAACAGTACGGGATCTCCTTGCTGCTTATGAAAAGCGGATTGATGCCATCGACTGGATGGGCGTAGAGACCAAAAAAGAAGCAAAGAAAAAGCTCAGCACCATGGGACTCATGATCGGCTATCCGGACCAGTGGCCGGAATATTACAAAGGAGCCGAAGTCAGAGGAAAGGAAAACGGCGGTTATCTCATTGACAATGTGATATCTCTTGAGAAAGCTGCAGGAGCATACAGCCGTGAGATATTTGCAAAGCCGGTGGACAGGAAACAGTGGTACATGACACCGCAGACGGTCAATGCTTATTATGATCCGTCCAATAACCAGATCGTATTTCCTGCAGCAATTCTACAGGCGCCGTTTTACAGTGCCGGTGCCTCCTATGAAAAAAATCTCGGCGGTATCGGTGCAGTGATCGGACATGAGCTTTCTCACGCGTTTGATTCCAGCGGTGCGCAGTATGACGAGGCAGGAAAATACCATGTCTGGTGGACAGATGAGGATTATCAGAAATTCGAGGAAAAAACAAAGGCGATTACCGATTACTACAGTACGGTACCTTCCATAAACGGAAAATATGTCAACGGTGAGCTGACACTTACAGAAAATATTGCTGATCTTGGCGGCGTCGCTGTTGCGACCTCTCTTTTGAACGGAGATCCTGTAAGACTGCGTACCTTTTTCCGTCAGTATGCGACGATCTGGGCGGAAAAAATCACGGATGAAGCGCAGGAGCAGTATCTGCTGACAGACGTGCATTCGCCGAGCATTGTCAGGGTTAATGAGGTGCTTAAAAACACGGATGCATTTTATACTGCCTATCCGGAGCTGAAGGAGGGAGACGGTATGTATCTCGCCCCGGAGAAACGGGTCGGTATCTGGTAAATATCAGGTTTCCCGCAAATAAAAAAAGCTGCTGCAGTATCCGTCCGGGTGCTGCAGCAGTTTTTTTGTGATGGTACCGGCGGGTGTACATCCAGACCGTGGGTTCTCCGCTCAGACAGTGAAATCCTTCCGTACAATGTCAAGGAAATATTCATCGGCACGGGAAATAAAGCTGTCCTTCAGGGTCTCGATGCAGAGGCTCCAGCTGGCATCATATTTTGCTTCAACGGACAGGAAAGCAGGCGGCGCGGTATATTTGTTGAAATAGACGTAATCGCTCGGGAGGAGCGTCACGCCGACGCCCTCTGCGGCAAGCCGCTCCAGTGTCATGTAATTCCTGGACATCAGAATAATTTCCGGATTAATGTGGGCTTTACGGAAGACTGCATCCGTAACCTGCCGGATCCGCTGCTCCTTATGGAGCGTCATAAACGGCTGATCCTGCAGAAGCTTTATATCCAGAACCGGATGCGGATAGCCGTCCATCGGAACAGCTTCCTTTACCAGAGGATTGTTTTTGGCAATTGCAATTACAAAAGGATGCTTTGCCAGGATTTCATAATTCAGAGAAGCATTTCTCTCCACACCCTCTACCGGCGCATGCATGATGGAGAAGTCCAGATCGCCGGAAATCAGCTTTTCCTCCTGGTAATCCGTGGATTCCTCATAAATATCCATTTTGATATTCGGACATGCCTTTGTGAACTGCGGGAGCACGACCGGCAGCATGATTCCGCCGAGATGCGTGGTGATTCCGAAGCGGATATGTCCGGCTTTGAGGTCATTGATATTGCTGATTCCATTCTCAAAGTCATCGTAGATTTTTAAAATCTTGCAGGCCATCTGATAATACTGCTCACCGGCATAGGTCAGCTTAAGGCCGCTGCTTCCGCGCACAAAAATCTTTGTGCCGATCGAATCCTCGATCCGCTGCAGAGACTGCGACAGAGATGGCTGCGCAACAAATAGTTTTTTGGCTGCCTTGGAGATGTTTTTTTCATCTGCAACCGTTTTTACGTATAAAAGTTCACGACTTGTCATAATTGCCTCGACTTTCAGATAGTTATTTACATTATATCAGGAAAACATAAAAGAGGCATAGAAAAATGCTATATAGATGCGCTGCCCGGCAAATAAGCCGGAACAGGATTTTTCCGTGCGCTGCACTTCGGCCGGTGCAGGATATCGGCCGGTGCAGGATATCTGCCGGAAATCCTGCGTCTGCATGAAAATGCGGGTTCTGTACAGTGCCATTGAATTGATGTTATTGCGGAAATCGGGTACAATGATACTGCATTCGCTTCAGTGATCCCAACGGAAGAGACGGGACTGCTGCAGCAATATTATGAAGGGGTACGGGCTTCCGGATACAGCCGGCAGCCTATCAGTAAAATGCAGAAAAATTACCAGACAGTACTATTTGATCTTGACGGAACCATCAACGACTCGGGTCCGGGCATCATGAAGTCCGTGCAGTATGCGCTTGACCGTTTCGGACTTAAAAATGAGCCTGAATCGCGGCTCCGGAAATTTGTGGGTCCCTCGCTTCTGTATTCCTTTACGACCTATTACGGAATGACAGAGCCGGAAGCCATGGAGGCCGTGCGCTATTACCGCGAATATTATCCGGTCAAGGGGATTTTTGATCTGACCGTCTATCCGGGAATCCGGGAGGTGATGACCAGACTGCAGGAAAACGGGAAAAAGCTTATCCTGGTGACATCCAAGCCGCACGTCCTTGCGGACAGGATACTCGAGCATTTTGATCTCGGAAAATATTTTGACTATACCACAGGACCGGAGCTGAATGATCATTCGAGTGAAAAGGTCAGGCTGATCGAACAGGCAATCAGCGCCTGCAGTCTGAACCGGGCAGAGATGATCATGGTCGGCGATACGCATTTTGATATCGATGGCGCAGCTGCTGCCGGTATCGATTCGATCGGCGTTACCTATGGCTACGGAACCAGGGAGGAACTTGTGCGGGCAGGCGCGAGCTATCTTGCTGATCGTGCGGAGGAAATCCTGCCGATTGTTCTCCCGGAACGGAAATAAGACGGATGCAGACCGTCTGAGGATAAATTTTAAAGACAGCGAACTGCCTGGAGGAGGATAACATGTTTAAGGATCTGGTGAAAAAGAACAGAAGCTATCGTGCGTATAATGAAAAGAGAAAGGTGACCAGAGAAGAAATCCTGGATATCCTGGACTGTGCAAGATTTACTGCATCGACCGGAAATATCCAGGCACTGAAATTCTATGCTGCGAATGCCTGGGAGGAGACGGAGGCAATTCTTGCCTGTACGAAATGGGCAGCGGCGCTTCCGGAGCTCGGGCTTCCGGTGCCGGGCACACATCCGACGGCTTTTGTGGTTGTTCTCCTGGACCGCTCCATTGATGAGAATATGGCCAGGTTCCAGCCGGACTGCGGCGTCGCAGGGCAGACAATCACGCTTGCGGCTGCAGAGAAGGGGCTTGGCGGACTGATTATCCGCAACTTTAATGCAGGTGCACTGAAGACAGCACTGCAGCTTCCGGAAAATCTGGTGCCGATGATGGTCATTGCACTGGGAGAGCCTGCAGAAGAGGTGTCACTTGAGGAGGTCGGACCGGATGGAAAGACTGCCTATTACCGTACAGACGGAAACAGACATCATCATGTTCCCAAGCGGAGTCTGTCAGAGCTGGTGATTTCAGGCGGACTGGTATAGACATCCGCGGCCGGATGCTCTGAAGCTGTATCATTATCCGGAGCACCCGGATCCGGATAATGATAACGTGCCGCTGCCTCAGCGAGTGACACATTTACGGAACGCTTCTTTATATACCTCTGCGGCAAGAAGCAGGTTCCCGATCCGGACACGTTCGTTTGGCTGGTGCTCGGAGGTTGGAGCGGATGGAATGTTGGCTCCGAATGCTACGCAGTTGTTTATGGCTCTTGCATAGGTGGCGCCGGCAGAGATGTAAGGAGCGGTCTGTGTATCACCGGTCACTTCCCGGTAGGAAGTGAGAAGCTTCTGTACCAGCGGACTGTCCAGCGGTACGTGGATCGGATTCAGCCAGTCAAATTCCTCTACGGTGAGATCGTAAAGTGCTGCTTTTGCACGGAGGAGGGAAAGAACTTTTTCTTTCGGACATCCGACAGGGAGACGCAGGTCGACGGAAAAAACCGTGCCGGCGGCATCCGCCTGCATTTTCCCCAGATTGATGGTGACAGGACCGGAAAAATCGCTGAGATCCTCGTCGCTGAAGCCTTCAAACCGGAATTTCCCGTTTAAATTATCACAGACAAAGCGTACTGCGGCATCGTCTAAGCCGGCTTCCCGGACTGCTTCCAGGAGGTGCAGGTTTGCGCTGCTTCCTTTCCATGGATTTTTTGCATGGGCAGTGATGCCTTCTGTCATGATCTCACCTGCCTCCAGCCGGAACGGATAGCCCTTTTTCTCCAGAACAGAGGCAATGGCGCTGTTCTCTTTGCAGAAAGCCCGCGGAGATACAGAATTGAAGCCGTCTCCGCCGCGGTATGCGAATGCAGCCGGTGCGGAGGATCTTACAAGCACCTGCAGCAGACCTTTTTCTGCATAGGTCAGCGGAAATGTGGAGTCAGGCGTAAAGCCTGCCTCCGGTATTTCCTCACGCTCTGTGTAAAGGCGGATGCCTCTCCAGAGTGTTTCCTCATCCGAACCGAAGATAAAGCGGACGCGGTGATCAAAGGTGCAGCCCTCATCGATCAGGGCTTTTACGGCATAGGCGGCAGCCATCATCGGACCTTTGTCATCCTGTACGCCTCTGCCGCACAGGAAGCCGTCTTTGATGACAGGCTGGAAAGGATTGTGTTCCCAGCCGTCTTCCAGCCGCGCTTTTACGACATCCATGTGGCCGAGGACGCCGAAGAGCGGACCTTCTCCGATTTCTGCATAGGCATAGGCACCATCCGGGGCTTTGTGTACAGAGAAGCCCAGTTCCCGCATGATATCCAGTGCGGTATCGAGACAGCGGTCAATATTCTCACCAAACAGGTAGGTACTGCCGGTCTCATTTACGGAAGGAATTTCTACGAGCCGGCAGATATCCCGGATCATGGAATCTGTGTATTTTTTCATCATTTCTCCTTTGAGAAGCTTACAGCGGCAGGAATACACCGATGCTCAGCAGCAGTATGGTCAGAACAAACAGGATCAGCAGCAGTCTGCCCATAAACTTCAGCAGTCTGTCATAACCGATTCCTGCAAGAGCAATGGCACCCATGACTGTTCCGGAGGTCGGAGATACCAGATTCACGATTCCGGAAGCAGACTGGTAAGCGGTAATGGCAAGTGCCTGCCCATGTGTTCCAAGCATTCCGGCATTGGTAAAGACACTGTTTGCCAGGCCGCCGATAATCGGCATGGTTGCATTCGCAAGGCCGGAGGTGGACGGAATCAGGAAAGACAGGATGATCTCAAAGAGGTAGGCCATGGTCGTAAAAAGAACCGGTGTTGTGTTTTTAAGTGCGATCTCGCCGGCATGCAGGATGGTTGCATCCATGCCGCCGAATTCCATGACAACCTTGATGCCTCTGGAAAGACCGACGATCAGTGCGACGGAAACAAGATCACGTACGCCGCTCATAAAGGTGCTCAGTATTTCTTTCTCGTGCATTCCGGAGATTTTGCCGATTACAACGCTCATAAAGAGGAACCAGACAGTCATCTGTCCGAAATACCAGTCTCCGAGGGCGGCCGAGTAGGTTACGACGTTGTCATAATTATCCCAGTAGCTGACAGCGGTATTTGGCATGAAACCGAAAATCTGGCTTGTACCGGCCACGGCATTGTAAAGATCAGAGAAAACCGGAATATCAAATTTAAAATCCCATGGAATGACACCGAGGATCATAACGATAAAGGTTACGCCGAACAGAATCATGACCCATTTGCGGCCTTTTGTGAGTTCAGGAATTTCCGCAGAGCTGTGCTGCATGCTTTCCGGAACCGCAACACCCTTCATAACAGAGCAGGACGGATCTGCCTTGACGCGTTTTGCATAGCGTACCACATAAAAGATGGCTGCGGAGAGGAGTACAATCCACATGATGAAACGGAGAATCATGCCGTCGCCCAGACCGATGCCTACAACGCTGGAAGCCACGCCGGTTGCAAAAGGATTGGTTGTGGAGGCGAGCACGCCGGTACCGGCAGCCACGAGGATGACGGCAAAACCGGTCATCAGATCATAGCCGGCGGCCAGAAAGACGGGTATGATGATGGGGTAGAAGGCAATGGTTTCCTCACACATTCCGTAGGTGGTTCCGCCGATGGCAAAGATGGTCATGAGAACAGGAATCAGCATGATTTCCCTGCCCTTCATCCGCCGGATCAGGAGACCGATTGTAGCATCAAGCGCGCCGGTTTTCATCAGAATCCCGACAAAGCCGCCGATTACCAGGATAAAAAGTGCAACGTCTTTTGCCTGGAAAAAGCCCTCGACCGGAGCGGAAATGATATTCCAGATGCCCTGACGTGCAGGCAGATTTTTACTGGACTTGGATACACCGCTGTCGCCGGTCTGGAGATAGGACAGCATCCTCTCAGGAATCAGTTCCTTTAAAGCAGCGGAGAGTTCCGGATTTTCAGCCAGAACGGTTTCGGTAAGCTCTGCAGCGTATGCCTCGCGCATACTGTCTGCATTGTCTCCGCCCATTTCAATACTGTAAAGGCGGCTGCGGTCCAGAGGTACATAGACCAGTGCGGATTCCTGTTTGTCTTCTGTCTGCACGCTGATGTATTTACTGGCCGGTACGATCCAGGTCAGTACTGCCACAAAGACAGTGATCATCAGCAGAATCAGAAATGCAGACGGCATTTCAAAACGCTTTTTCATATTCATTTTTTTCCTCCTGTAGGTGCTGCAGCGCCTTTTTCCGCCGCTGCGGCAATGTCTGTTCTGCCGGCGGATTCCCCCGCCGGCCTATACTGGAAGAATACAATACCAACCGGTAAAGAAGCGTTACTTTCCGGTGCATTTACAATGCGGAATCTCTGAGCAGAAGCGCAAGTGTTTCCTCTGCCCAGGAATACTCAAACATGTATTTTCCGTTGAATTTCTGACGTGCGGCTTCCGTACCGTCCAGGAAATCATAATAGTCGCAGCGGAAGGCGGCGGGATTTACATGACAGCTGCCGCGGCCGGAGGAGAACAGTCCGCGAATGCCGTTTTCTGTGAGGAAATGGTTCAGATAGCTGACGGCCTTCCGGTAAAGCTGCTTTACATTCTCATCATATTCCCGGTCCGGCCAGAGGATATCAATGATATAACCCATGGTTACATCGGCGCCGCGTCTGTCCACGAGAACAGCCAGAAGCTCCTTGGCCTTGGCATTCGCAAAGCGGAGCGGCATATCATTTAAAAAAACGTCAAAATGGTCAAAGGTCTGGATTTTTACTGCGCTGCTGAAGGTGCCTGTAAGACGCAGCGCCTTTTCCGCAGCCGCGAGAACCTCCTCTTTTTCGCAGGGCTTGAGCAGGTAGGAAACGGCATCTGCCTTAAAAGCAGGCAGGGCATACTGCTCGTAGCCCGTAACGAATACCACCGCAGTCGGGATTCTCTCGGCTTTGATGATCTGGGCGATTTCCATGCCGGTTACTTCCGGCATTTCCACATCCAGGAAAGCCAGGTCAACGGGATTTCCGCGCAGATATTCAAGCGCTTCCCGCGGATTGGTAAAGATTTTAATGACTTTAAGAAAGTCGATTTCAGCACAGAGTCTTGCAATATACTGTGCCCCGGCGCGTTCATCGTCTGCAATAATTACTCTCATGGTTCAACTCTCCTTATGATTCTTTATGCGGTTTTATGCGGTCCCTTTCTGTCCTCTGCAGCCGGTGTGCTGTCCAGATGCGTTTCGTCCAGTATGACAGTGGCACAGGTTCCGCGTCCCGGAGTACTCTCGATCCGGAGCGTACCTGCGGAAATCAGCGCCAGGCGCCTGGAGATGCTGCGGATGCCGAGGGACTCGGACTGATCGCTTTCCAGAATGGAAGTATCAAAACCGATGCCGTCGTCCTCTACCCGGATGATCACCTTCTGGCTGCGGCGGCAGGCAGAGAGCTTTACGGTTCCGCCCTCGAGCTTTTTGCAGACGCCGTGCTTGATGGCATTCTCCACCAACGGCTGGACAGTCAGCGGCGGGAGGACAAAGTCCTCACATTCGATGTGGTATTCGATCCGGAGCCGGTCCTCAAAGCGCAGCTTTTCAATGGCCGCATAATTCCGGATGTGATTCAGCTCCTCGGAAA
>CAZPEW010000054.1:0-1560 GCA_964585695.1 uncultured Lachnospiraceae bacterium | reverse complement strand
GGTTCACTGCTTCCGATGAGGCGCATATTAACACGCATATATCTTGCAAAGGTGAGAATTGCTTCCCCGGCCTTTGCGGGATTTTCTGCATTCAGATTGTAAATTGCAATCAGTGCATTGTAGATGAAATGCGGGCGGATCTGGCTCAGCATGAGGAGCCCCTCGCTTTCTTTTACCTTGATCTGCAGCCGGGTGTTCTCGAGCTCCTGTGCCTGCATCTGCCTTTCCATCCGCTGTGAGACAAGGTTACGTTTTACATATACGATAATCAGAGAAATTGAAAACAGCACAAAACAGGTCGGGAGGTAGATGGCCATGTTGAAAATATACATGCCGAGAAACATGCAGGCGGATGTCACTATACCGGAAAGCAGGGCAATGTACCCGGCCGCAAAATACAGAGCATAAGGTTTTCCTGCATAGACTGCTTTCCCGATCATGGAAACGGCAAGCAGGGCGGGCAGGAAACCGACTGCCCGGAAAAGGACCGTGTAGTTTCCCAGGATGCCGAAAGGAAGCAGGTACTGGCCGGCCAGGCATACAAAGACGAGCGCTGCAAGAAAAATCCTTTCGCCCTTCAAAAGCGTCTGCTTCAGGAGATCGGCTGCGCTGCAGAGCATCAGAATCGGTGTCAGATTGGATAAAACAGTTGTAAAGAAATAGTATTCCCGTGACTCGGTCAGCGGCAGAAAAAGCCTTGCGGTTGCGCCGATTTCTCCGGAACGGAAAATGATCAGCAGCATGATGGCACTGAGCAAAAGCAGCCATGGGGAAGCCATGCTGCGGTCATGAGAGAAAAGCAGAAAGAGATAAAGCACGAGAATAATGATATAAACGCCCAGATACATGCCGGCAACTGCATAGCGGATGCTGGTGCGGAGCGCATCCTGCGAGGCACGTACCAGAATCGGTGCGGAGTTTAAAACCGGGTCATATTTGGTGGAGGCCTCAATGACAACCTGTACATTTTCTGTCTCCGGAAGGGTCAGGATGTTTTTGATGACTTCATCATCAATGACAACAGCGGCGCCGTCTCTGGAAGCATTGCCGCTGGAGGCAGTCAGGGTACCGTTCAGGTAGACACGGTAGGCTGCATCGACATTCGGAATATATACAATCCAGCCGTCCTTCGGATAGCTCCTGATGGTAAGTGTATAACTTCCGTAGCCGTAGCGCGGGCGGAAATTCTCTCCATGCCCGTCTGTATTCCACATGGTCGGAAGCATTACGGCGCTGCCTGCGCTGTCCGAGGTTTCCGGGCTGTCCGTACTGCCTGTGCTGCCTGTGCTGCCCGTACTGCGCGTGCTGTCTGTGGTGTGCGTACTGTCTGTGGTGTGCGTACTGCGCATGCTATCTGTGGTGCCCGGAATACCTGCATGAACCCAGGCGTTTTTGTAATAGCGCCATTCACCGTTCAGCGGAATCCAGTCGATGCTCCGCAGATCCGTCCTGCTTAAGTCAATGCTGCCGTGACTGATGCGCGGCAGGCCCTTGGTTTCCTGATAATGCGCACCGACCAGCGGCAGCACGAGGACCGGGAATATACCGAGGAGCAGCATG
>CAZPEW010000053.1:10820-12163 GCA_964585695.1 uncultured Lachnospiraceae bacterium | reverse complement strand
CTTCCGGAAACAACAAACAGGATGGAAAAGGCAAACAGCAGGAGAAGCGCCAGAATCCGCAGCAAGCAGAAGCTGATGGCGGCAAAGCGCCTGCCTGTCCCGTTGATCACCCCGCCGTACCAGCCGCCGATCCGCCGTGGCAGTGAGGTTGAGAGGATGATTGCGACGATCATGACGCAGGTCGTGAAGCCATCCATATACCAGGCTGCTGTAAAGCCGGGGGCATTGCTGAGCTTCAGACCGAACATGGTGCGGATGTAAAGGATTCCCTCCCGGAAACTCGGTGCGCGGAACAGAACCCAGCCCAGATTTACCACCATCAGCGTGTAAATATGGGCAAGGAAGCCTCTGAGATGCGGCGTCCTGCCAAAAAGCGTAATTTTATGCACACGCAGGAAACGTTCGGCAAGAATGCATATGCCGTGCAGCATGCCCCAGAAAATGAAGCGCCATGCGGAGCCGTGCCAGATACCGGTCAGCAGGAAAACAACGGCGAGATTGCGGTAAACCGCATGACGGTTGCCGCCGAGCGGAATGTAAATGTAGTCGCGGAACCAGCCGGACAGAGTGATGTGCCAGCGCCGCCAGAATTCGGAAATGCTTTTGGCGATGTACGGATCATTGAAGTTTTCCGTGAAATGGAAGCCGAGCATGCGGCCGATGCCGATCGCCATATCCGTGTACCCTGCAAAATCAAAGTACAGCTGCAGCGTGTAGGCGATACTGCCGATCCAGGCAATCTGAACCGTGTTCTGCGCGATGCCGGCGTTCCAGATGCCGTCCGCGGTCAGCGCCAGTGTATTCGCGATAATCGCCTTTTTGGCAAGTCCGACGATGAAGCGGCGAATGCCGGCTGCAATATCTGATACGGTAACCGCGGAAGACGCCGCTGCCGCACATGAATTTCCCTCACGCAGACTGCCGATGCCGGCTGCCGCTCCCTGTGTCTTTTTGCAGGCACGCGGATGTGTACAGCGCGTAAGATCGGCGCGGAGATCGGTATAGCGGACAATCGGTCCCTGAATCAGCTTCGGAAAGAGCAGCACATAAAGCGCAAACGTCAGTATGTTTTTCTCCGCCGGCACTCTGCCCTTCCAGACATCCGCAAGATAGGAGATTTCCGAGAACGTAAAAAAAGATATGCCAAGCGGCAATGCAACGCGTTCGAATGTCACCGGCTGATGCATGAGCTGTCCGATCGTGTCCATCGTAAAGTTAAAATATTTGAAGTAAAAAAGCAGTCCCACATTGATAAGGATCGCAGCTGTAAAAAAGAATGCCTGCAGAGGATTATGCTGCTGCAGACACTGCTCCGCTGTACCAGCTGCCTGGCTGCTCCTGCC
>CAZPEW010000053.1:7768-10720 GCA_964585695.1 uncultured Lachnospiraceae bacterium | reverse complement strand
CTGTACCAGCTGCCTGGCTGCTCCTGCCGATGCCGGTCAGCAGCCCGCCGATATAGGTCACGAGGACGGACACGCCGAGGATCCAGAGATATTCGGGCTGGGTCCATGCAAAAAAAGCGAGACTCGCAAGCAGCAGAAATAAGCTGCGGAGTCCGGTCGCCTTGAGAAGATAATTTCCTGCGACAACGATCGGCAGGAACAGAAATAAAAATGAGGTTGTACTGAATACCATGGGGTTCCTTTACTGTTCTATAAAATTGGCTGCGGCAGCGCAAAAGAGGCTGCGGCCAGTCCGGCCCGACAGCCCAGCCATGCTTCAGATCCTGACCGCAATCCTGGTTGCCCTGCGCTTTTCAGATCCTGACCGCGATCTTGATTGCCCTGCGGTTTTTCATATCATACAGCGCCTGCTCGGCCTTGTCGAGTCCATCGTAGCGCTCCGTGATAAAAACAGACGGATGGATCGCGCCGCTCTGGCAAAGCCCAAGGAGATATTCGAGGCGCGTCCTTCCGCCTTTTGCGAGCAGGAACTTGAGTGTCTTTCCGGCCATGCCGCGCCCGATTGAGAACTTAGGAATCCGAATGCAGTCGAAACCTGTCTCTCCCGTACCCGCGCCGTAATACATCACATTCGCAACGATGCCGGTACCGTAGCGGACCATGTCGACCGCCTGCGGGAGTGCGAGGTCATCGCCGCCGCAGATCAGAACAGCATCTGCGCCTTTGGTGGCGGTCTCACGCAGCACGTAGTTCACGACCGGAGAGCCGGTGGAGTTCGCAAGCGGATGCATGCCCTCCGGGAGCGCTGCGGTACAGGTGTGGTAATTGATCACCTCCGCACCGAGCGAAACGGCAATTTCTGCATTCGCAGTACGGGAACCGACCGCAAAAATCCTGGCCGCGCCGTGCAGCTTTGCACCCATGACGGCTGCGAGGCCGATCGCGCCGATGCCCATGACAACCACTGTGTCGCCGGATTTAACCGCGGCTTCCTCTACAGCGGTGAAGCCGGTTGTGACAACATCGGTACACATCAATGCGTCCTCTGATGAAACATCGTCCGGGATATGCGCGAGGTTCAGGTCTGCATAGGGCAGGTAAAAAGCTTCCTGGAAGGCGCCGTCAATGCTTTTCCCCAGCATGTGGGCGCTGAAATTATGGCCGGCATGAGACGGATTTATCTGAACATCCGGCTGCGACCAGTCAGGCGTAATAGCCGGAACGGCTACCCTGTCACCCGGTCTGAAGTCACGGACCGCCGCGCCTGCGGAAAGCACCTCGGCAACGCATTCGTGACCGAGCGTCAGATCCGGACGCTTCGGTGAGCCTTGCCAGACCGTATGCACATCACTCGTGCAGGGCGACACAAGAAGCGGACGGAGGAGCACACCATGCGGTGCCGCCAGAGTCGGGAATGGCTTCTCCATATAGGCAAGCTGCCCCTGCGATTTCAAAACAAAAGCTTTCATGATTTCCTTTCACCTGCCGTCTGCCGTCGGGGAACGCCGGTAAACCGGGCCGGCACTGCAGCATGCAGTTTACTTATATTCCGTAATTGCCTCGCCTCTCAGCACGAGAATCCGGACGTCTGTGCCGAAATCCCGGCGGATACAGCCGGCAATTTCGTCTGTATAGCCTGGTGCGACAATGAGAATTTCATCCACCGGCTCGTCCTTAAAGTGTGCCGGTGCCACGATCGGAATGTGCGATACCGGCGCAAAGCGTCCCTGTTTGAATTCCGCCGAATCGATAATATAGCTGACCTTGCCGCCGAGGCTGGTTGTTGCCGCAAGCGTGAACCCCTGGTGGCCTGCGCCCCAGAGGGCAAGCGTCCGTCCTTCCGCTCTGAGCCTTCCAAGATGCTGACTGATATCCGCTGTCAGTCTGCGGCGGTTCTCCTCAAGCGGAGTCACATCAATAAGCTGCCTGCCGGACAATCCCGCGCTGCTTCCCTGCGGCGCTGTTTCCTGCGAATGCCGGCCTTTCTTTTTGCCGATCGGCGCGCCGGAAATACAGATCGTGCTGAGGCTGTCCGGATCGACCTTCTGTACAATCATCTCAATTGTGTCCCGGTTTACGATCCGGCTGTCAATCACGTAAAATCCGCAGTCCTGGAACAGCTTCTGCAGCGTGGTTTCCGTATAATATGCAATATGGTCGCGGATCAGCTCGTAGTAGCCATCGTGCCGGAGGATGTATTCGAGACTTGGTACCGTCACAAGTCCGAGTCCGCCGTCCTTCAGGTTCCTGCGAATGCACCTGAGCATATCTGCGGGATCCGGCTGATGTTCCAGGAAGTTGAACTGCACAAAGGCATCAAACGGCGCGCCCGGGAAGCGGAAACTGCCGCCTGCAAAGCCCTCCGTCACACGGAGCCCGGCCGCCTGCGCCTCCTTAACCAGCGCGGCGCTGTGCTCAATGCCCGAAATCTCGACAGAAGACATGTCAGGAGCGGGCGGCATCCCGCTGTCTCTGTCTGCCGGACCGGCAGCTGCCGATGCATCGGTCGGCGTCCCTGTAAGTGCTGCTGGCGATGCGCTGGTCGCTGTCTCTGTAAGTGCTGCTGCCGATGCATCGGCCGGCTCTGTATTCCACATCCTGATGAACTCACCTTTTCCGCAGCCGACCTCGATGATTTTATAGTGCCGCTTTGCAGTGCCGCCGCCTGCATTCGCAGTACCCGTCTGCTCCTGACCGGTATGTGCCGGAGTGATGCTGCCCCGGACATGGTACTGTTCCATGCAGCGGATGAGACGGGCATATTCCTCCTGGCGAAGTAAAGTCATGGTCCGGGTGCCGCCGCCTGCGCGGATGACGTCTTTATAGTAGGAAACCGGCGCAGTATCAAACTGTACCAGTCCGCACTGCCTGCACTGGCACAGCTGCAGCGTGATGCCGTGGTCTTTTCTGACGGCTGCGGCGTCCGGGATGTCCTGTGCACTTGCCGGCATA
>CAZPEW010000053.1:0-7758 GCA_964585695.1 uncultured Lachnospiraceae bacterium | reverse complement strand
AGCTCTCCGCCGCAGGCAATGCAGGTGCGTGCAGGTGCTGCTGTTTCTGACAAGGCTGCTGCATCTTCCAAAAGCAGCTCGCGGATTCCCTGTTCAAATGAGATCTGCTGCCGGAATCCGAGGCTCTCGAGCTTGGTCGTGTCCGGATTCATATCTGCTGCACCTTCCGCGTTATTGCCGCGTGCGCCGAAATGCAGCTCTCCGCTTCCGCCCCCGAGGCTGTGAATCATCTTCACATATCTTGCAAGCGGAACGGTCAGTGTTCCCGCTATGTCATAGTTGTCCGTACGCGTATCCGGAGACAGGATCAGCGTCTCGACTGCATTCGCGAGATCGCGGATCTCCAGATAATTCCACTGCTGGCTGCACGGGCCGAGCATCATATCGGCGCCGGTGCGGCTTGTGTCAAGCAATGTGTTGACGAGACTCGTCGCGTGGTCGCCTCTCCCGTAAACAGAATAAATCCGCATGTGAATGAACTGCATCGCGGAGCTGCCAAGGATGCTGCCGAGCAGGCTCTGCTCCTCCGCCCATGTCCCGAAAGCCAGCTTTGCCTTCCCATACTCGCTGACCGGCTTCGGCTGCTCACGCGTGCCGCTGCCGTACTCCGCCTGGCTGCCGGCGAAGAGGAATTTCCGCACACCCAGCACCCGCGCCATACTGAAAGCCTTTCTGGCATTCGCGATATTTCTTTCCTGGAGCGCTGCGTCCGAACGGCCTGCCGAGCCGATCCCGTCCCACGCAAAATGTACCCACGCCTCAAATGCCGGCTGGCTGGCATTCTGTTCTGCGGGCTGCGCATTATTACCGAAAACAAGTTCATACATCTCCTGGTACAGATCAATATCTGCCTCCGGAAGCTTGTCAAAATCAAATCTGCAGAGATGAAAATGTGAGGAAAGCCGGCCGGACGAAGTACCGTCCGCAGCAATTTCCTCCTTGGCAAGCAGTCCGGCTTTGACAAGTTTTGACAGGTTGGTGCTGTCAGGACGGACAATACCGATGACATCCATGCCATCCTGCAGCAGCTTCCGCGCCGTATTAATGCCGAGGAAACTTGTAACACCTGTAATGATTACTCTCATATTTACACCTCTTTTGATTCTGCAGTCAGCCGCCGGCCTGCCACCCGCCTGCCGGATTTGATGCCTGGACGGTTTCCGATTCCGCTTTTCATCTAGATTTGATGCTTTTGGCGGTTTCTAGCTGTATTTTTCTTCTAATTTTGCCTTTGTATTGCGGTTTTTTCCTATATATTTGCTCATTTTATCTGTTTATAGCTGAAAAAACATGTGAAATGCACTTGTTTTCAACTTGTTTATGCTTTTTTCTCCTATATATCGAGGATCTTTTTACATTTCTAGCCGTATTTCCCGCAAAAAGCGGGCCCGACAGCCTTATTTTTTCCTCTATATTCGCCCTGAATTCCTGGATCTGGCTGCTTTTGGCTTCTGCCAGTCTGCAGAATCCTGTCCCGGTCATCGCTCCGCCTGTCATGTGAGCATTTCCAAGG
This sequence comes from uncultured Lachnospiraceae bacterium, assembly GCA_964585695.1. GTDB lineage: Bacteria > Bacillota > Clostridia > Lachnospirales > Lachnospiraceae > Oribacterium. The sequence continues at coordinate 6,245 of CAZPEW010000053.1, read as the reverse complement.
TTCGATATCCTCCTGCATGCCTATCTGTTCCCTGTCAGGAGGGATCAGAGCTCCTGCCGGCGGGCTGCCGGCGGCTGTTATTTAAGGCGCGGTTCAATCATGACGAGATCCATCTCATGGTCGGAGAGGAATGGTGCCATGTCCTCGAGCGGCGGGCTGATGAGCGAACCGTCCGGCTGGCGCTTGGCGGCGGACTTGGGCAGGAATTCCTGGGTCAGACTTACTTTGATCTCACAGATGGCCGGGCCGCTGAGAGCGAGCGTCTGCCGGAAGGCATCCTCCAGCTCCTCGTTTCTGGAAACGCGGCAGAACGGATAGCCATAGGCTGCTGCGATTTTCTCCATATCGGGGAAGCTTAAGTCCGGGATGTCCTCGACGCCGGAATCCACACCGATGCCGACGAGCGGCTTGCCGAAGAAACTGTTCTGGGTCTGGCGGATGCTGTGGTAGCCGCCGTTATTAATGATGAAAATCTTGATCGGCATCTGATGGTGAATGATGGTCTGCAGCTCCTGCAGGTTCATCTGGATGGAACCGTCGCCGGTCAGGAGGATGACATCATGCTTCGCGTAATCCGGGTACACCTCGGAAACGCCGGTCCAGTACGGGTCGCGTTCTGCTGCCGCAGCCGCATCCGGCGCGGATTTCCCATGAATTGCAGTGCAGGCGCCGATTGCCGCGGGGAGGTCGTACCCCATGGCTGCAACGGCATCCTGCGAAATAAAGCGGGTGCCGTTTTTGATGAAATATGCCTGGCCGCCGGCTACACACGGACTGCCGTTACCGACTACAGTGACCTGCCCTTCCTCTGCAAGATGCGAGAGGATATCAACGACTGCATAGTCATTTGCGTCATCCTCACCGGATGGTGCAAGGTGCTGCGGCAGCACCGTCGGATACAGCGTACGATACAATGCACAGGTTTCGAGCCAGGAAAGACAGGTACCGGAAGCTGCAGCATTGCCGCAGCTGCTGCCATGTCCATCGTCACTGCTTCTGCTGCCATTACTGTCATTGCCGCAGCTGCTGCCATCTGTTCCCCCGCTTCCGTCCATGCCATGGAGTCTGCGGAGCTCTGCTGCTGCGGCGGCTGAGATGCCGGTTCCGCCCTGGAAAAACTGCGTGATGTCATCCTGCTGCAGTGCGTGCAGGAGTGCTGCGAGCAGCAGCCGCGCATCGGCATGAATCCGGAGATCGCTGTGAACGGACGGCTTACGGAGCTCCTCCGCATCGATATCATTGACGATCACGTAGGCGCCGCGCGCCCAGGTTTTGTAGCTGTAGCCGACCTGGCGGATGTTAAGACGCGAGCCGACTGCAAAAATCAGATCTGCGTTCTGCACGGCGAGATTGCCCGGCCGGTCGCCTCTTCCGCCCGGCCGTCCGGCATAGAGAGGATCATCCGTCGGGATGATGTCCGGTCCGTTCCAGCCGACCACTACCGGGATATTCAGACGGTGTGCGACCTCGAGGAAAAGCTGCTCCGCGCCTGCAATACGGATGCCGTTGCCGGTGTAGAAAACCGGACGTCTTGCGGCTCTGATTTTATCAAGTACCGTCTTGACCAGCTCCGGTGTGATCTGATCCTGTACGGAATCCGTCGCAGCACGTGCCGCATCGCCCGGGAGGCTGTGTCCGGCTGCTCCGCCGCACCAGCCATCGCCTCCATTCGCGTAGTCCTCCGGATCAAAGCCGGCAAGATCGTCGGTCTCGATGAAGGTTCCCTGGATGTCCACCGGGATGTCCAGCCAGCACGGACCCGGCCGCCCGGTCTCGATCAGGTACAGGCACTTCTCGAGCGCATAGCGCACCCGCATCGGATCCGTCAGCATCTCGCAGTACTTGGTCATACATGCGACAGCCTTGGTGATCTCAAACTCCTGATCGCCCATCGCACGGAGCGCAAGCCCCGACCACCGTGCAGTGTTGTCATAGCGCACCTGTCCAGAGATTACAAGCATCGGGATCGAATCCAGCCATGCTCCCAGGACGCCTGTGATGGCGTTGGTGCCGCCCGGACCGGAGGTCACGCAGAGGAGCGCCGGCCGGTTGTAAATCCGGGCATAAGCCTCCGCAGCAATTGCGCAGGCCTGTTCATGATGCTGGTACAGCGAATGCATCCCTTCCTGATGTCCGAAGGCGTCGTTCAGGTGCATGGCACCGCCGCCTGTCACCGTGAAGTTCTGGACAATTCCCCGCTTTACAAGTGTCTCCGATATGTATTTTGCTAGCTTCTGTCTCATAAAATCCCCTCTCCCGCTGGTTTCAGTTAATCTCTATTGTACAAAGAGATCAAAAAAGAATCAACACCGGGGTTTCTGCATGAAAAAGAATGAAAGCAGGAAAAAAAGACCGGAAAGGACAGCCGCCGGCATCTTTGATCAGAACAGATAGCCGGCTGCAAGCTTTGCGCCGAGCAGACAGAGGACGAGGATGATGCTTGGGCGGACGATCCGTGCGCCGTTTTTCATGACAAGACCTGCGCCGATATAGCCGCCGAGCATGTTGCAGAGCGCTGCAGGGATACCGAGCAGGAAAAGCACCTGCCCGTGCATGAGGAAAACAACAAGCGAGGTGATATTCGTCGTCAGGTTGATCACCTTGGTATGTGCATTCGCGGATTTGATGCCGAGATGCGCAAAAACCGTAAAGGCAATGATCAGGAAGGTCCCGGTGCCGGGTCCGTAAAGTCCGTCGTAGAAGCCGATCACGAGCGCAGATACGATTGCTGTCGCGAATGTCCTCCGATCGAGATGGATGGTTTCGTCTTCATTCGCGCCAAAAAGTTTTTTATTCAGGACAATAAGCGCCGCCACCGGGAGCACGATCATGAGGATAAGGACGAGCTGCCGCTCGGAAAGGAGGAGCGAGGCGCGCGCACCCATCGAGGAACCGATGACCGCAGCGATCACGGAAGGAACGGCAAGCTTTGCATTCACGAGACCCTCTTTGATGAAGCGCCCTGTTGCGATGGTTGTGCCGCAGGCGCTGGAAAGCTTATTGGTCGCAATCGCATTGTGCGCAGGCAGCCCTGCCAGGAGATATGCCGGCAGCGAAATCAGCCCGCCGCCTCCGCCGATGGCATCTACAAGTCCCGCGAGAAATACAAACGGGCATACAATGAGGTAGGTTGTAAGAGAAATTTCCATGGTTGCTTGCCTTTCTTGACTGATCTGCAGGCTTATAAAATAAAGTGCAGGATTCTGGTTTTATCAATGATAAAAATCGCGGCATCCATAAAAAGATGGGCGATCAGGGTGCTGACCAGAACGCCGTTAGACTTCAGTAAAAAGCCCGAATGGAAGCCGTACCAGACGACGAGCGCCGAATACGCGGCCATGAGGCAGAGGTACGGAAAGTTGTTGAAAATCCCCGACATGTCGCTTTTGAAGCCTTCCCAGGTAACATCAAAATAAAGGAAGCGGCCGATGACCAGCGTTACAAAATAAAGGATCAGATTGTCGTAATTCGGACTGTTGTATATGAAGCGGATATACAGAAGAATCAACACAATGTAAATCGCACTGACCAGCCGGATCGATGCACGCTGCTTTGCGGTAATGTGGCGCAGCGGTACAAGCACGCGGTCCAGGAAACGGTTCAGGAGCATCGACACCAGAAGAAACAGGATCAGAATCCAGTCCTTGTAGCTGTTCCAGAGTTCATTCACCTTGCGCAGGCTGACACGGTCGCCGATGATGTAGTAAAGTGACAGAATCAGGAGCACCGAGGTACTCGCAAATGCCATTTCATAGAAGCGTTCGACAAACTGCAGCGGGCGGATGTCCATGCGCCGCGATCTGCGGCTCCCCGCCTGGAACGGCTCTTCATATGCATCCAGATCATCCTCTGCCTCTCTGCTGCCTGACCTGCTGCCGCGGACATATCCTGCCCTGCTGCCTGAAGCTCTCGCCTCTTCTATCCGGAAATCTGCTTCATCAATACTTTCCTCCGGATGCTGTTCATCCAGGGCTTCCCGTATACGTGCGATCACAAGGATCACACCCATTACAAGCACAAGTCCGCAAAGCGAGATCAGAAAGAATGGAATTGCCTTGCTGTAATCAAAATAATGTTTTATATAATCTGTTCCGCTCATAATATGCCGATCATCCTCCATATGCAGCGCTTAATAAACATACCGGCTATCATAGCCCTGTAAATTCTATTTTTCAAGCGGCGAAGGAAAAAAGCCCTGCAGCGCCTCTTCCTGTTTATCCTGACAGTCACCCGGACAGGGTCTGCATACCATATCGCCGGCTTATGTTCCAGACGAAATAAAAAGGCGGGATCCGGAATTCCCTCCCGGTGTCCCGCCTTTTGACTGGCTGATAATATGATTACAGTGTCATAATATAAATCATACTGATTTATCGTACTCATCTGCACACTGCATGCCTGCACTGCTGCGCATCATCCTTCCTGCTGCAGCCTGTACCTGTTTCTTTTACTGCACATTTCCGCTTTTGTCTGTTGTATCAAAGTTAGGATGTACTTCATCAACGATATTTCCATTGCCGCCCGCTGCGTTGCCGCCGAAGCCGCCATTGGAGCCCGGTCCGTAGAGACCCTCCTCCGGATTGCCGAGGTACCTTGATCCGCCGAGACCCATAATCAGAAGGAATATTGTATTCAGGAAAATCAGGCCGACACCAAAGCCGGTGCCGAAACCGTATCTGTGGGCAAGCTTGACATTCATCTTGACAAAATAAACCAGCACGCCGATATAGGCCACTAAGGAAAGAAGTGACAGAATAGCAGGTGCATTCTCCTGGTCACCTCCCATAGAGGACAGAATGCCTCCGGCAAGACTTAATAAAAGAGAGATCCAGAATGCCTTTTTATTCCATGCAATCCGGTATGTGCAGTAATCACTGTAAATCGGAATGATGGATTTCCATCCGGCAAGTCCTGCCTTTGTAAAAATTCTCCACTTTGCAATGACTGTCAGTATCCAGATTATAAACAGGAAAATTGCATACGCGGCGATTGCGGTTATAATTCCGCCCACCATAGCACTGATCATATTCGAATCAGACATATAAACCCCCTCCTGCCGCTTTGCGGCAAAAACAATAGTTTTAGTTATTATAACTCTAAAAAAAATAAGTTAAATAAAAAAATATCAAAGCAGCGCGAATGGTATCTCATCCGGCCTCCTGATCATGTAATTTCCTGCTAAACGGTTTCCTGCTTTTGCGTTTCCTCCTGCGCATGGCCCGTCTTCTCCATAATCAGCACACCGGCAATAAAGATTGCCGTGCCCGCGATAACATTCGGAGAGATCTGTTCATGACGGAAAAGCCAGCCCCAAAAAATCGTGAGGATGACCGTCGTGCTCTGGATTGACGGCACGATGTACATCGGCACCTTCCGGAGGGCATCTGCCTGAATCAGGAAAGCAAAACCCGTAATCACACCGAGACACACAAGCCCGCCGACTGCCGCCCAGCTGGAAGCCGCGGCGGAAGCAGCAAAAACAGCGGAAACAGCAGCCGTTACCGCAGTTCCGGCAGCCGCACTGACACCCGCAGCTGTACCCGATACCGCACCTGCATGCGCCGGGGTTATGCCCGCGAACGGAACCGGCAGCAGTGTTATGAGGCTCCCCATGAGATACATGTTGAGGCAGGAATTGTCAGGTGCCATGCGGCTGTTCAGGTACTTCTGCACAATCGTAAAGAGCGCTGCCCCCGTTCCGGCGACAACAAAGATGAGAACGCGAATGAGTCCCTGCGTAAGGCTTGTCCTGCCGATCAGCTCGCCCTTCCAGCTCGTGACCACAATGCCGGTAAGGCAGAGCAGGACAGACAGGAAGTTGCGGCGTGTCATTTTTTCCTTAAACAGGAACACAGAAAACAGCGTGACCACGATGGTCTGCGCCGGCCACACCAGGATGCCGCCGTACGAAACTCCCAGCGACACGCCGAGATTTTCAAAAAAGTAATGCATACTTTTTACAAGTGCGCCGATCCACAGTATCCTCATCGCAAAATGCCACCGGATCGGTCTCTTCCGCACCAGCATATATAATAGGAGACACACAAACCCGATGCTCCACCTGCACCAGGTAATCACCGGGGCCGTCACCAGCTGTGATGCGCTCTTAATAAAAATCCCGCCGAAACTGAAAATAAACGCAATAAAAAAAAGCTCAATATAGCCCATACTCTGCCCCCGGACAGGATGCTTGTACACCGGCGTTCTCCGCATAATCTGCAGCCTATGAAATCTCTGCGTATTCT
>CAZPEW010000052.1:8521-12209 GCA_964585695.1 uncultured Lachnospiraceae bacterium | reverse complement strand
ATAGATCTCTCTGCTGTTTAACTGATCCTCCTTGTAGTCCTTCTTAAGAACTTCCTTGTAGCCCTGTTCGCTCCCCGGATGCTTTTCCATCGGAAACTGGCCGACATCGATCAGCCCCAGAAACATAATCGTATCTTTAAAATTGTCGAGGATATTGGCATCCTTACTGTAGTCACATACAGGATTAAATACATTCCGGTCATACAGGAACTGATACATTTCCGCAATAACTTTGCCGGTCTTTTTATTATGTGCCGCAACAGCTTCCGGCTTTATCAGTCTCGGATCATCCGGATAGGTAAAAGTTTCATCAAATTCCTTGCCCAGTTCCTTTGCATTCTTAAAAGTTCCGTCAGATCCGAGTTCGGACATACGCTGCCCGGTCCGCATCAGATAAAAAAGTGTTTCCATTCTCATACGGGTATCCGACCGTGTCAGCATGGTTGAATACTTGAAACAGGGGCCCTGGTGCAGCAGTTCATTATTGCGTTCATCGCCGGTTTTTCCGAACATTTCCATTTCAAGTCTGCTCTCCAGTTCATGGAGTTCATCTGTTTTCTTTCTGATTGCATCCTGCACGGACTCTCGTTTGTCAGGCATACTGCTTCCTCCTCTCCACTGCTTAGTCTCCCGGCCTGGAATTCCAACTCCGGATCAGAATTCTGCTGTAAAAGCAGCTTCCCGCTACCATATCAGAATTCCGTATTTACCGGACCATTTCTTATTGAGATAAAGAATAATACCTGCAAAAGCCAGAATAAAATACTCTGTAATATGTGTCAGAACAGTTGCTTTCAGCAGTATAAAAAGCACATTCAGTACAATCAGGCCGACAGCAAACAGCAGGAATGCCATCCCGGCCTGCCTGCCGTACATTGCAGCTTTGTTTTCATCTGGGATTTCCTTCAGAATCTGTTTTTTCTGTCTCCCCTTCATCTGTATCATGTTGACAGAAATGTAAAACGCATAAATTCCTATGAAAATATCAAGAACTGCTGTAAACATATAATTTCCCCTTCCGAAGCCGATAAAGACCTCTGACCGTTTTTTGATAGTCCTATTGTCTCGCAAAGCGAAACGGAAATCCACAAAATAGCCACGAGTGGTAGTTTAGACAGCACGAACGGGAGTTTCTCCTATAAAAATTTTATTCAGTTATTCCGTTTTATTCGGTTTTTATATGATCTTTGTTCAGAGTGTCTGTCCTATACCTCCGGAGCAGACCTGGTAAGCCATGCAGCGATCGTCTTGTACAGATTGTCCGGTTCAATCGGTTTTGCTATATGATCATTCATGCCGGCATCGAGACACCGCCTGATATCCTCGGCGAATGCATCTGCCGTCATGGCAATCACCGGCACGCTTCCCGCATCCGGACGATCCATTGCACGGATTGCTCTTGCAGCCTGATAGCCATCCATAACCGGCATGTGGATATCCATCAGAATAAGATCATAGCTCCCGACTGCAGATCTGCGGAATATCTCTGTTCCGGCCTGACCGTTTTCGGCCATACAGACAATCATGCCGCGGTTTTCCAGAAGCGTCCTGACGATCTCCTGATTCAGCGGATGATCCTCGCAGATCAGGACACGTTTGTTCTTAAGGCTCACCGAGCGGCCTGCGGAAATTCTCTCCGCATCCTTATGCTGCAGGCTGTCCGCCGGAACACAGTCAAATTCCAGCTGCACATGGAAATCCGAACCCTTGCCCGGCGTACTTTCCACAGATACGGTGCCGCCCATCCGCTCAACGAGACTCTTTACAATCTGAAGTCCCAGACCGGTTCCCCTGCTTGCTGTGGTGTCGCTCCTCTCTCCCTGACTGAAAGGCTCGAATGCAGTTTCCTGCAGCTTTCTGCTCATACCGATGCCGTTATCGATTACATCGGCCGCAAGACGGAGACGGCCGGCCTCTGTCTTCTGTTCTTCCAACTTAAGGGTAATGTTTCCGCCTTCCTGCGTATACTTCACCGCATTGGACAGCAGATTGAAAAAAATCTGGTTGATACGCAGCTCATCCATCAGCGGGACAAACGGGCCGGCCTCTCTCAGATCCAGCGTCAGATTCTGCTTTTTCTCCTCACAGAGCGGCCGGATTACGGCATTCACATACCCGAGGAATTTCTCCTGGCTGTACGGTGCCGGATGAAGCTCCAGTTTTTTGCTCTCAATCTTGCTCATATCCAGAATGTCATTTACAAGTCCCAGCAGAAATTTGGAGGAAATATCAATTTTATCCAGATTGATGCGTGCCTTTTCCGGAAGCTCCAACTGCTTTGTAAGATAAGTCATGCCGATAATTCCGTTCAGAGGCGTGCGGATATCGTGACTCATCCGCGACAGGAAATCCGTCTTGGCCCGGTTTGCCGCCTCTCCTTTTCTGTTGGCCTCCCGGAGCAGTGCAATCTGCTCCTGCTCTTTCCTGTACTGTTCTGTAATATCCTGCACGGAAACCGTCACAATGTTTCTGTCTGACGGAAGATACCCGTACCGCAGACATTTCCTTGTCGTACTCTGTCCCTCTGATACATAGCTGAAGGAGAATGTACAGCTTCCTGCCGTATCCAGTGCATCCATGATATTCCGGAGACGGCTCCTTTCCAGAATCTCATCCTGTTCCTCCCGGAGGACATGCGCTCTGATTTTCTGCAGAGCATTCTCCTCATAGGATACAAGCGCTTCACTGATAATCCAGTCCATCCCCTGATCCGGCAGATGATAGTAAGTGGCACTGCGGTCAGGTACATTAATGAAGCCTACACTTTCATAACCAAGACTGCGGAGATTATCTGACAGCTGCTGCCGGATCTGTCTGCCGGTTATATCATAGGAATAGATGAAACACTCAATATTGCCGCTTGCAGGATTACAGAAAGTCTTTACCTCCATAAAGACCCACATTGCCGAATATATCCCGCCTTTTCTGCGGTATTCAATGCTGAAATAGGTTTCCCCGTTCCGGAAACGGCTGATCAGATTCTCACGGCTGAACAGATCTGTATACCGGACGAGATCGCTTTCATAATAGAATGACTTTTTAAGCTCCCGGTATGCATCATCATAGGTCATGCCGGTAACATCCATAATGGCAATACTGGCCCGGTGATACCCGATGATCCTGTTGGCATTCAGATCATGGTGTCCCTTTGCAATAAAGGTTTTTTTGTCAATGGCATTAAGCGAAGATATCTCATGTGCATACTGCATCTCCGCTATTTTTTCCCGGGACTTGTCCTGTGAGGTTCCGTATGCTCTCAACGGTCTGCCGTCATTGTCCAGAATGGTCGTATAGGACAGATGCAGGAATAGAGGCGTCTGGTCCTGCCGCGGCTTAAAGGCAATGTCCGCAGTCGCATAAGCCTGACCGGAAAAAACCGCATCATAAAAACGGCGGAGCTCCTCATGATACTGTTCCGGGATAATCGGATACAGACTCTCCGGCACATTATGAAAAACAAGCGGAATGCCGAGCTCTTTGCAGCGTGTTGCCGTATAGCCGTTTCTGTCAAATGTAACTGTATGTGTTGAAATATCATATTCCCAGACTACCAGATTGGCTGCCTCAACGGAAGATGCATACATCTGACGCAGTGCATTTTCCCGCGTTTCCGAATTTTTAAGCTCGCTTTCATCCGTAAATGTAAAATAAAGAAACTCCTCATCATTCAAAAGTCTTGCCTTGCGGC
>CAZPEW010000052.1:0-8488 GCA_964585695.1 uncultured Lachnospiraceae bacterium | reverse complement strand
ATCCTGTTGGCGGAAACGGTAAATGCCGTCCATATACCGGTCTGCCGCAGCTGTCCCCTCTGCAAGCGCATCGGCAGCCCTTTTCCATTCCTCTGCATCAGCCGGATGGATGCAGTCTGCAAAATCATCAAAATCATGATTTTCAAAATCCGCAGGTGCCTTGCCGATCATATCCGTAAAAAACGTATTCACACTGACACAGACAATCCTGTCAAAACGCATCCTGCAGATACAGATTCCGCACGGGATATTGCTGATCGTTTCCGTCAGCTTGCGGATCTCATCCCTCTGCCGGTAGTCATTGGTCACATCCTCAAAAGTCCCGACCAGTCCTATGACCTTTCCATCCTCATAAATCGGACTTTTGCTGGCCAGGATATCTCTCTCCTCACCACGGGCGATGCACTTGCCATGCACCCTGAATGTGCTTTCCCCTTTTTTCAGGACACGCCATTCATCATTCGTAAAAGGATCCGGATCCGAATGCCATCCCATATCCTCATCGGTTTTACCGATCAGTTCTTCTTCCGAAGTAAAACCGTAATAATCCAGAAATGCCTGATTCACACCGATAAAACGACGTTCCGTATCCTTCCAGAAAATACAGGTTGACGTTGTATTCAGAATTTTAAACAGCAGAATCTCTGTTCTGATCGGATAATGCTTTCCGTTTCCGCTGTCCTCCGGAGACAGAGACTGAACTGCCTGATCCGGAACTCCGGAGCAATTAACGCTGTTTTGATGAGATGGCTTAGACTGTGTCATATTGTTCTCCCTCAGAATGCTCTGCTGCCAGACTGACATATCACTTTTCTGTTCAGAATATAGCATACTATGACAGTTAAAAAAACATATTGTGCTATTTAAATTTTTGTGTTTGCGGTTCTGCTGCAGGTCTTGTAATTCCCAGCAGAATGGCTGTCAGCATAGTCCCCGCCGCCAGTGCCGCAAAGTAAAGGACCGGTTACCCAACCACCGGAAGCACAAAAATACCGCCGTGCGGTGCCGGGAGCGTACATCCGGATGCAATGGACAGAGCGCCTGCCAGCCCGGCTCCGAGCATACAGCATGGCAGCACATGTCCGATATCGGTAATCAGATACGGAAGCGCTCCTTCCGTAATAAAGGCAAGTCCCATGATCAGCGTCACCGGTGCACGGCGGATCTCGCTTTTTGTAAATTTGCGGGGGAAAAGAAACGCGGATACTGCAATCCCGCACGGAGGCACCATACCCCCGACCATAACCGCTGCCATTATGTCTGTTTTTCCGGCTGTAATTCCCGCTGTTCCGAAATGGTACGCAGCCTTATTGATCGGCCCGCCCATATCCGAAGCCATCATGGCAGAGCTGACAGCACCAAGCAGTGTCCTGCTGCCGGTCATACGCGAAAGCAGCATGGAAAGCTGATTATTAAAGGCAGATGCAAAAGGTGAAATGATATAGATCATCAGCACATTCATGATAAGGAGACTGAGAACCGGATAAACCAGAATCTGCGCCGCCCCGCTGATACCCTCCGGCATTTCCTTCAGGAAATTTTTCATAAGCAGTACAATATAACCGGTAAAAAAGCCGGCAAGGATCGCCCCTGCAAAACCGGCACTGCCCTGTGCGGAAATATAACCACCGATAAACCCGGCCGCAATTCCCTCCTTGCCCGAAATCCAGTAGGACAGATATGCCGCAAAAACCGGCAGCATAAAATTGAATGTCGTAGAGCCGATGGAAAAGAGCGCCTTTGCAAGCGGCGTAATGGATCCGAAGGAGGATCTGAGTTCCGGATCCAGCGTCACTACATTGACACTGGCCCCGTCGATCAGGAAAGCAATGGCAATCAGGATACCGCCGCCTGCAACAAACGGAATCATGCCGCTGACCGCATAAATCAGAGCATTCAGCGGTTTTGCATACCATGTCTGCCTGGTTTCCGCCTGCGGGGCAGCCTGCGTTTCAGGCATCGCTGCTGCCGGTCTGACTGCCTTCCCAGGCATTGTTTCTGCTCCAGACATCATTTCCGCTTCCGGTCTGATTTCTGCTTCCGGCTGCGGACTTACCTCTGTATAACTGATTTTAGGTGTTTTTCCTTCAACATATACAGTAAGCAGGCCTCTGCCGTTTTTCTTGGACTGATACAGCGCTTCGTCTGCATATTCCACGTTTTTATTCAGTTCCTGTCCGGATAATACGGCCGCCGCACCGATGCTGACGGAAATTCTGACACCGGAAGGCAGCACGGTGCCTGCGATCTCACGGATCATTTCCTCGATACATGCCTGCGGATTTTTCTCTTCCGCTGTCAGTACGCCGATAAATTCATCACCGCCCCATCTGCCTGCAATGCCTCTGCCGGACACCAGCTGCTTTACTCTGTCCGCAACATATGAGAGCGCCTGATCCCCCATCAGATGACCGAAGGAATCATTGATTTTCTTAAAGAAATCAATGTCCAGCAGAAAAATAACCGCATCCTGCAGCATTCCGCTGCTTTCCAGCTTTTCATATTCGCGCATAAAAGACTTGCGGTTCGGAAGTCCGGTGAGCTCATCGGTTGCCGCAATTGCAATAATGCGTGCACGGTACTGCCGGATAACCGCTGTAATCATCAGAATGATCAGTACGAGTACAACAAGAATCAGGACCACCAGTGTGGCCATCTGCTGACGCTGTTCCGTATACAGGTCTGTATTGTCATTCACTATCACCAGACATGCATGGAAAAGTCCGGAATAATGGACTTCGCAGTAGGACTGGTTCTTTCCGAAAAGTGTTCCTCTGCTCAGCCACAGTTTTGCTGTCTCCGACAGATTTCCGTCAAAATCAGCCTGACGCCCTGCCAACAGACTGCTTTCCGTAAATGCATTTTTCCCGAGATACCCTTCCTTTGCCCCGGCAAGGACAATATCTCCGTTTTCCTTCATATAAAAAGCCTTTGTCCCGTACTTCGTATGATACAGATCCATGAGGTCCGTAAGATCCTTTGCCGGCGCAGATACATACAGGATACCGGTACGTTTTCCCGTTCCGTCCGTAATTCCGCGCACCGCCGTCAGAACAGTCTGCCTTTCACCGGTTCCAGCGCCTCCCGGTTCATCCTTTTTTGTCCTGAGCACAAAATAGAAGCGCATCTGATTCCCGCCTGCACTTACATAATCACTCAGAAAATCGTCCGCACCGGCATTTCCCTCTCCGTCAAGAGCACCTGCCGGTTCGCTTTCTTATGTTCCATTCCTGCACCCCACGACTGATAATTGATAAAATATATTATAACATTAAATTATTTTATATAAAATATCATATAGATACTTTCTTTACCGGACCGCTGTACAAAATGAAAAAGGCACAGGACCCTGATCCCATGCCTTTGATTTGCCTTGTCTGTTTCTGTCTTTTTGACTCTGTTTCTGTCTTTATGTTTTCCGGAAACGGCAGATGAGAAACAGCAGATGAGAAACAGCAGATGAGAAACAGCAGATGAGAAACGGCAGATTATTTTGCCGGTTTGCCGAGCGGAACCGTTTTTGGCAGAATGTAGTAAGTCTTGCTGGCTGTCTGGTCATCGATCAGAAACGGACCTGCTTCTCCTCTGTCTGCGCTGGTATACCTGCCCATTCCTTCCTCCAGCTGCAAGGTTGTAATGACACCGACCGGTACATTGTACACCTGCGTGCTTCCGTCCTGCATGATAAATGTAATTGTCCGCTGCTCCGGCATCCTGATCAGTTCTGCTGCAAAATCCGGAACCGGAACTGCATCATTCGAATAATTCTGCGTGCAGGTATAGATATGCTCCGCTGCTCCGTTTTTTAATACATATGCATTTATACCCACACAAAGATATGTCCCCGGTGCGAATGTATACACATACCGGATCTGATCATTTCCTGCAAAGACGCGTCCGTCCGGCATAGTGGAGAACTGTGAATTCTCTGCCATCATCCGTGTCGTCATGGTAAGCGAACCGTCGGCATTTCTGACATAGCTTTCTGTTGTTTCATCCTCAGCAAAAAACAGCAGGGATTCCTCCCAGTCTGCCAGATACTGCTCATAGTAGGAATCCGGCAGAAACTGAACCGATGTTCTGCCGGATTCCTTGATATAAATCATACGTCCGACAGCGTAGTCCTCATGGTCCGGATATTCAAATACTTTTGTAAGGCAGCTTCCGTCCACCTTGATCCGGGAATGATTCTGATAGATAGCCTGCCCCGCGTTATACTCTGTCTCCGTAGTGTCCAGCGTCGTATATCCGGCATGCCAGACTGCGAATTCATTCGCAGCCAGAAGCTCCTCCCGCGTCGGAAGTTCATTCTCCGCCGCAAACGAACTTGCTGCCATCACGATTGCCAGTCCGGCTGCTGCCAGACATCCTGCCAAAAACTTTTTCATTTCCTGCCTCCTTGCTGCAAATAATTCAAGTAGATATTCCACGCTTAATGCAATAATTATATTTAAATAAATTATAGCACTGTCATGACAACAAATGTACAACAGTAGTTTTGCCTGCCTCAGAAATAATAAAAACCCCGGCGCCGCTGCTTATCCTTTAAAGTAAGGAAGCGGCCGGACCGGGGTTTTGTGTTATTTCTTTTCTTTCTTCTGCTTTTTGTCAAATGCCGCAAGCTGCTGTTTCAGCTTCTGTTCCTGAGCGGATTTGCTGTCTTTGTTTTTCTTCCCCATTTTTGCCATGATTTCTGTCCTTTCTGTATTCTGCCGCAGGATTGTACACATGCCGTGCACGGAACAATCCGCTATTCTGCTTCTTACACTCTCCGTATTATATACCTATCCGTATCGTTTAAGCAAATACTACACAATATATCCGGATGATTTTTCAGAATATCGGATGTTTCCCCGGCGGAACAGGATTGCTTTCCCATCCCGCAGCGATTATAATAATAAATCGCCTGCGGTCTGGCCTTCAGTCAGGTAAGCATTACAATGCGAATGCGGCCAGTTTGAAAATGAGGATAAATGATGAATCAACGTACAAAACGAATTTTAATGACAGTTTCCGGTGTCCTGATCTGCGGAATCGGTGTGGGAATGTATGACTTCTCCAACTTCGGAATGGATCCTTACATGGTTTTTGCCCATGGAATCTGGAAACATACCAGTCTGGATTTCGGAACGCTCAATATGCTTGTAAACATGACGCTGCTGGTCCTGGTATTTTTTATCAACCGGCGCAAAATCGGCCTCGGCACACTCATCAACATGTTCCTGCTGGGCTATGTCGTAGAATTTGTTGCATCTGTCTTCCGCGCAAACTTCCCGGACCCGAGTCTCGCTTTCCGGATCCTGATCCTGGCGCTCGGAACAGTTATCCTCTGCTTCTCCTCCGCGCTTTATTTCACGGCAGACCTCGGGGTTTCCACTTATGATGCCATTGCACTGACACTGGCGGAGCGCACACCCATAAAATTCAAGTTCTGCAGAATCGGAACGGACCTCATCTGTGTCATCATCGGCTTCAGCCTGGGCGCCATCGTCGGTGCCGGCACTCTGGTCACTGCCTTTTTTATGGGTCCGCTGGTTTCTTTCTTTAATCACACGGTTGCCGAGCCGATGCTGGGCATCCGGAAAGATGACGTAAAAAAGCAGTAAACAATATCCGTGTTTATTCTGCAGAGACTCTCACGCCTGCTGCAGCAGCCGCTGCAGCTTCCGCCTGCACGGCTTCTTTTTTTACATTTTTCCCGTAATACACATCATGATCCAGCAGTCCCTCTGTCTCTGCTACGAGGACGGCTGCTGCCGAGGCACCAACTACATTGGTGGCTGTTCTTGCCATGTCAACAATACTGGAGATCGGTGCCAGCAGCACGATCAGCTCAATCGGAAGTCCTGCCGCGGAAAACAGTGCAGTTGCAGTAATCGTCGCTGTGCCCGGCACACCAACTGTTCCGACAGACACCATCAGCGCAAACAGCACAAATGATGCATACTGAAGCGGTGTATACGGAAGCCCCAGAACGTTTACGCTGAATACTGCCAGCAGAACCGGCCAGATTCCTGCACATCCCGGCATTCCCAGATTTGCGCCGAGACCGGCTGTGAAAGATGCAACATCTCCGTTTACGCCGAGTTCTGTCTCCAGCTGACGTACCGTTACCGGAATCGTACCGACACTGCTCTGAGAGGTAAACGCCACAACGCCTGCCGGTGCGATCCCTTTTAAAAAGCGGACCGGGCTTAAATGTCCGATTGCGCGGACAAGGAATCCCTCCACAAGAAAGAGCTGAACGGCACACAGCGCATATGCAAGAAGCAGGATACTCACGAGCGGAAGCAGATCTCCGGCATTCGCCTTGCCGACTGCTCTCGCAATCAGAGAAAGCACCGCATAGGGTGTAAAACCGATAATCCAGCTGATTGCCTGCCCGAGCACACGGTTGCCTGCATCAATGAAAGTCTTGAATGGTTTTGCGTCTGCGTGCTCCTTGCTGTACTGACTGTAGGCGACCGCAATGATGACCGCAAAAACCACAATCGGCACGACCTGCCCGTCTCCCCACTGCGTTATGAGATTCTCCGGAAACAGCCCGGTAAGCGTATCCATGAAGGACGGAACCTCCGCAGCCTTGTAATCCGTAATTGTCTGATAACGGAAACCTTTGCCGACCTGCAGTGCCGTCGCCGCAATCAGTGTGATCACACTCGCCGTGAAGTTGTTAAGCAGCAGGAAAAACACTGACTTGGCGCCGATCTTTCTGAGATGCACCGACTCGCCCAGACTGGTGATGCTGGATATGATACTGAAAAGCAGAAGCGGAATCACCAGTGCCGCGATCACACGCGTGTAAACCGTCCCAAAAAATGCCACATACTCATAATTTCCCTTGAAAATCAGTCCGACTGCAATGCCGAATGCTGTCGCAATCAGTGTCAGTATCCCGAAATCCACATTCTTTTTCCTGTCCAGATAATAAATCACCCCAAAAAGCACTAACGTCAGAACCAATGCCCCTGCCTTTAACATGATGTCCCCTCCTAAGGCTTCCTTCAAACCTTTGCTGCACGAATTATGCATGGAATTTCATAAACCTATTTGTATAGTATGTTTATAGTGTTTTATAATACGCATCTTTCTTCTGTTTGTCAACAGCCAATTTGAATTTGTATATTCCAAAACAAAAAATGCAAGACAGCCGAAACTGTCTTGCATAAATTTCTCCTGTATAATTGCAGTCACTGCCATCTGTACAGCTGCAGTCACTGTCATCACAGCGATCTCTTATATAATCGTAACAACAGTCATCACAACACCCGCCAGAACCAGCGGGAGCATCCCGTCAATCCATCCTGCCCGCGCCGGAAGCCGGTAATAAAGAACATAACAGACCAGGCTCAGAATCGCAGCCAGTATGATCAGTGCACTTTCAAAAACAGAAATCCCCGGTGCATTTTTTCCGCTTCCGTAAAAAGTGTTAACGACGCTAAGCTCGAGCACCGCCCATCCGACAATCAAAATCAGTTCTGTCGTAACCTGCCGCTTAAAAAGTACCCGCGTAAGAACCAGAAGCAGGAAATAAGCTGCCGCGCCGCCGATCAGCAGCGCAAAAGGCGGATAAAGCGATCTGGCAGCATTCGCATTTGCAGACTGAATTCCCGTACAGGTCACGGCAATCCCCGCCACGCCTGACAGAAAAGCTCCCAGAAGGAGCAGTGCTGTCAGCTTCCCGCCAGCAGCTGTCCCCGGTTTAAATGCAATCGTCCACCACAGAAGATAGAACAGACTGCACAGAATCATCAGCGTATTCCCGATCGTTATCTTAGCCATGTCTCAGCACTTTCTGAACACAAATTATAACAGATGACGGCTCCGCACCGCATTTACTGAAGCCGCATCTATTTTAACATAATTTGTCAGGAATGATAACTGTCACTTCTTTCCGCTGCAGGCTCATATTTCATTTATTTTATATAAAGATAAAGCCGTCAGCTGAAAATTCAACTGACGGCAAAAAAGCTTTAAGACCTTATGGCTTCATTACCTCTGCAAGCACCTTGCGGATTGTATCCATATCGATTGGTTTGTTGATGTGTCCGTTCATTCCCGCTTCAAAGGATTTCCTGATGTCCTCTGCAAAGGCATTCGCCGTCATTGCGACAATAGGCACAGAAGCGGCATCCTTGCGGTCAAGTCTCCGGATGATCCCGGTTGCTTCATAGCCGTTCATTCCGGGCATCATAACATCCATCAGTATCGCATCATAATAGCCGGCCGGCGAAGCTGCAAACTTTGCTACAGCTTCTTTACCGCTGGATGCACGTTCGATTGCGGCGCCTGTATGTTCAAGCATCATTGTGGCCACCATCCGGTTCAGTTCCACATCGTCAACAATCAACAGTCTCCTGCCTTTAAGGAACAGGCTTTCATCCATACCATGTCCCTCACTGAGGACCGCATCTGTGATCGTCTCATACAGCGTGCTTCTGAAAAGCGGTCTTTCTATGGTTCCGTCGGCACCTGCATCTCTCGCCGC
>CAZPEW010000051.1:1320-12239 GCA_964585695.1 uncultured Lachnospiraceae bacterium | reverse complement strand
GATCATAAACCTCGGAGAGCCAGTAATTTGCCGTAATGGCACCGGAATTGGACAGAATCAGACCGCCGACACTAAGCGTAACCGTGGAGTTTTCCTTTACACGCCAGTCCTTCTCGGCACCGATATAGCCATCCACGAGCTTCTTATAGTCGAGAAGCGTATCCTTGGCGGAACGGATTTTCTGACGCTGCGTACGATAGAGGATATAGGACTTTGCGGTAACCGGATAGCCGAACTTCATAAGTGCAAGTTCAACCTCATCCTGGATCTGCTCTACGGTCGGCAGGAGATCGCCTGAATCATTGAGCTTGGTTTCCACAACCAGTTCGATGGCTCTTGCCATGGTTGAGATATCGCGGGCGCTCAGCTCGCCGGTTGCCATAAAGGCCTTTGCTACGGCATTCTCAATTTTTGTGGCATCAAAGTGTACTGTTGTGCCGTTCCTTTTAATAACGTTTTCCATACTTTTCCCTCCGGAAATATTTCTTTATTTCCACCTGTGCAAAAAAGCAGCTGTCTGCCTTTCAGGGCTGATACAGTACAATTCTGCCCAGTGCGAATGTTTCTTTCAGCATAATGAGACGCTGGTTTGAGCTCCCCCGGTAAATGACATCCTGTGACAGAAGCGGAAGTTCAAAAGGTCCGTCAGCCAGAACATCTATTCTGGAAAGCACGGCTCTGGCATCGGGTCCGGCTTTGCCTTCCATGAGCTCCTCAAAGGTCCAGCCGGTATAGCACCATACATCCAGTCCTTTTTTATGAGCGGCATCTGCGATTTCACCTGCGGCAAGCGGCTGCAGGAGCGGATCACCGCCGGAGAGGGTGATCCCGTCCAGATATTTTGTGCTTTCCAGATCCCGGATGATGCTTTCTGTGTCTGTCTTCTGACCGCCGTCCGGATCCCATGTCTCAGGATTCTGACATCCTCTGCAGTGATGCGGACATCCCTGGAAAAACAGAACATATCGTATACCGGGGCCGTTTACGGCAGAATGCCGTTTGCAGCCCGCAATTCTCGTAAACATTGCAATCCCTCATTTCCCGTTCTTTTTCAGCTGTGTATCAACTATTATAAATACAACCTGTTGAAATTGCAATAATTAAAACACCATATATTGTGAAAATATGAAAACCATAGAATTAACAAAAAAGACCTGCTATAATCATTGTCGTGTCAAGGAAGACAGGAGAGGATTATCTATGATTGACAAAGCAAGAGAAATATCGCCGGAGCAGCTGGAGCAGTGGGCACCGGACGGATATCTGCTGATTGATATAAGGGATGAGGAAGAATATGAAACCGGAAAAATCCCCGGTGCGCTGCATATGGAGCAGGATAAACTTCCGGACGGAGATGGCCGGACGGATCTGTATCCGCCGCTTCCCAGAGATAAAAAGATTGTTGTCTACTGCAAGTACGGGACACTCTCGGGGGTTTTTGCAGAGGCGCTTACGGAGCAGGGATATGATGCCTATAATCTTGCCGGAGGATACGGGAAGTGGCTGCTCCGGGAAATCAGAAAGGCCGCGGCAGATGCCGACCGGCTTGCGGATATTGAGAAGAGCCTGCGGAAGAAACGCTTTAAGCGCGATCTTTACGGGAAATTTGTCAAGGCAATCTGCGATTATGATATGATCCGGGAGGGTGACAAAATAGCAGTCTGCATTTCCGGCGGCAAGGATTCCATGCTGATGGCCAAGCTGTTCCAGGAGCTTAAGCGTCACAACAAATTTCCTTTTGAGCTTGTATTCCTCTGCATGGATCCGGGGTATAATGCCGGGAACCGGCAGATCATCGAGAATAACGCGCGTCTCCTGCAGGTCCCGCTGACATTTTTTGAAACGGAAATTTTTGATGCCGTATTTAATATAGAGAAATCTCCGTGCTACATCTGTGCAAGGATGCGGCGCGGCTATCTGTATAAAAAGGCGCAGGAGCTCGGCTGCAACAAGATTGCGCTCGGACATCATTTTGATGATGTAATCGAGACTATCGTTATGGGAATGCTGTACAGCGGCCAGTTCCAGGCCATGATGCCCAAGCTGCATTCGACCAATTTCGGCGGGATGGAGCTGATCAGACCGATGTATCTGATCCGTGAGGAGGATATCAAGGCCTGGCGGGATGCGAATGCACTGAACTTTATCCAGTGCGCGTGCAAGTTTACGGAGACCTGTACAACCTGCCATACGGACGGGACAACAAGCTCCAAACGGCTGGAAACCAAGAAGCTGATCGCCCGGCTCAAGGAAGACAACCCGTTTGTGGAAAAGAATATTTTCAAAAGTATGGAAAGCATCACGCCGACGACAATCCTCGGTTATAAGAAGGATGGTGTGAAGCACAGTTTCCTGGAATGGTATGACAGGGAAGGCGGGCTCGATATCGGGGCGCTGGCCGGAGATGAGAATGATGAAAGAGGAATTTAACAGCTGTACACTGTGCCCGCGCAGATGCGGCGTCAACCGGAATGCAGGAGAAAAGGGAGTCTGCGGTACAGGTGCGGATATCTTTATTGCAAGAGCCGCACTGCATTTCTGGGAGGAACCGTGCATATCGGGGAAAGAAGGTTCCGGTGCGGTATTCTTTTCCGGCTGTGCACTGAAATGCGTATTCTGCCAGAATTTTGAGCTTGCGCATGCGGAAGCGGGCAAAAAGGTCAGTACGGAAAGACTGGCGGAAATTTTTACGGAGCTCCAGGAAAAGGGCGCCAACAACATCAATCTCGTAACACCGGATCATTATATTCCGGTACTCCGCGATGCCATGCTGCTTGCGCGCAGAAACGGTCTGCGCATTCCGTATGTGATCAACTGCTCCGGGTATGAGACATCGGAACAGCTGCGGCTTCTGGACGGTCTTGCAGATATTTATCTGGATGATTTCAAATATATGGATGCGGACAGGGCTGCCCGCTATTCCGGCGCGGCGGATTATCCGGGTACTGCCATGGAAGCGCTCCGGGAGATGGTCCGGCAGTGTCCTGACCCGGAGTTCGACGCACGCGGCATCATGCAGAGAGGCGTCATTGTACGTCACCTCCTGCTGCCGGGGATGGTCGGCAATGCAGAAAGGGTTGTGAAATATGTGTATGAAACCTACGGAGACAGGGTCTGCCTGAGCCTCATGCATCAGTTCACGCCGTTTCCGCGCCTCGGAGAGCATTATCCGGAGATAAACCGTACGGTGACAAAGCGCGAATACAACCGGCTTCTGGATTATGCGCTGGATCTGGGTGTTAAGAATGCCTTTATCCAGGAGGACGGCACTGCCAGAGAGAGCTTCATCCCGGCGTGGAATTATGAGGGTGTCTGAAATTGCCGGCGCGCATTACTGAAATTGCTTGCAATCATTTCAGATATATGCTAATATTAGTCGCAAGTATGTTTTTACGAATGCGGAAAGCCGTGCAGCTTGCAAAGCTGTACGGCTGTTTTTATGGAGAAATATGTCTTCATATTGAAAAGGAGCCGAAATGGGAAAAGGAAAATCAAATTTGCCTAAGGATTATGATGTCATTATCATCGGAGCAGGTCCTTCCGGTGCATTCTGCGCCTATACCCTAAAGGAGGAAAGACCGGAAACCAGAGTCCTTCTGATTGAAAAAGGCAGACGGATCGAGGAAAGAAGCTGTCCTAAGAGAAAAACCAATTTCTGTGCAGGCTGCAAGCCATGTGCCATCACAACCGGCTTTGCCGGTGCAGGTGCATTTTCTGACGGCAAACTTTCTCTTTCACCGGATGTTGGCGGAAATCTGCCGGAGATCCTCGGCTACCAGAAAACAGAAGAACTGATCCATGAGTCAGATGATATCTATCTTAAATTCGGCGCCGACAAAACTGTTTATGGTGTAAACAAAGAGCGGGAGATTGAGGAAATCCGCCGTAAATCCATTGCTGCCGGCATCAAGCTGGTGGAATGTCCGATCCGTCATCTCGGGACGGAAGAGGGATACAAGATCTATACGAGGATTGAACATTATCTGGAGGAAAAGGGCGTCGACATGCTCTTTGATACCTCAGTAGAGGATATTCTGATTGAGGACGGAACCGCAGTCGGCGTGCGGACAGAAAACGAAGAGGTTTTCCGCGCCGGTGAGATCGTAAGCGCCGTAGGACGTGAGGGCTCGGAGTGGCTTTCCGATATCTGCCGTGCACATCATATTTCCACCGAGGTCGGTACCGTGGATATCGGTGTCCGGGTTGAGGTCAGAGATGAGATCATGAAGTTCCTGAACGAGAATCTCTATGAAGCCAAGATGATTTACCATACAAAGACATTCGACGACAAGGTCAGGACCTTCTGTACCAATCCGTCGGGCGAGGTTGCAACGGAAACCTATGATGACGGGCTTGCGGTTGTAAACGGACATGCCTATAAATCTGCACAGTACAAGACCAAAAACACAAACTTTGCGCTGCTTGTCAGCAAGAACTTTACAAAGCCGTTTAATGAGCCGATTGAATACGGCAAATATATTGCGCGGCTTTCCAATATGCTCTGCGGCGGCAAGATCATGGTGCAGACCTTCGGGGATTTCCTGCGCGGCAGGAGGACAACGGAAGAGAGACTGTTCAGAAACAACATCATGCCGACCTTAAAGGATGCTGTTCCGGGAGACCTCTCGCTGGTGCTGCCTTACCGTATCATGCTGGATCTGAAGGAGATGCTTTTTGCACTGGATCAGGTGACACCGGGACTTGCAGCGGATGAGACACTTCTTTACGGTGTCGAGGTCAAGTTCTATTCCAACAAGGTGGTTGTAACGCCTGATTTTGAGACTTCCGTACACGGACTGCGTGCCATCGGCGACGGAGCGGCAATCACGAGAGGACTGCAGCAGGCCAGCGCTAACGGAATTTCCGTAGCGCGCAGCATCCTGAAAAAAATGCAGTAAAGACTGTTTTCAAGCATCCGGCAGACGGAAACAACCGCTGCCGGATGTTTTTTTTAAGGAAATCCCACACATTTGCTAGGAAATAGCTTGATAGATTTTAAACCGTGTTATATAATTTCGGAGACAATAAAAAAATCATATTAAAAGTTCTTATAGAGAGTCAGGAGGAATTATGGCAGATTTACTGAATGTTAAGGATCTGACGGTGGCAGTCGAGGACAAGGAAATCCTGCATGGAGTCAGCCTTACCGTAAATAAAGGAGAAACACATGTACTGATGGGACCGAACGGCGCCGGC
Source organism: uncultured Lachnospiraceae bacterium (assembly GCA_964585695.1). GTDB lineage: Bacteria > Bacillota > Clostridia > Lachnospirales > Lachnospiraceae > Oribacterium. The sequence goes on along the minus strand of CAZPEW010000051.1, from coordinate 7,043 downwards.
AAGTCTACGCTCGGCAATGCACTGATGGGAAATCCTGCATACCATATTACCGGCGGACAGATACTGTTTGACGGCGAGGATATTACCGCCGAGCCTACGGATAAAAGAGCAAAGAAAGGGATGTTCCTGTCCTTCCAGAATCCGCTGGAGGTGCCCGGCATTACACTGGGCAATTTTATCCGGTCTGCGCTTGAGCAGAGGACAGGACAGCATATCCGTCTCTGGGATTTCAAGAAGGAAATGAAAAAGACGATGGAACTCCTCAATATGGATCCGTCCTATGCAGACAGAGATCTGAATGTCGGCTTTTCCGGCGGTGAAAAAAAGAAGGCGGAGATTCTCCAGCTTCTCATGCTGAAGCCGTCGCTTGCCATTCTTGACGAAACAGACTCCGGGCTGGATGTGGATGCGGTACGTACCGTATCCAGAGGCGTAGAGGAATACCAGCGGTCCATGGACGGTGCACTGCTGATTATCACGCATTCGACCAGAATTCTGGAAGCGCTGCATGTCGATAAAACGCATATCGTTGTCAATGGTTCTCTTGTCAAGGAGGGAGACGGTTCTCTTGTTGACCAGATCAATGACAAGGGTTTTGAAGAGTTTATCAGGTAAACGGAGGACAGAGAATGGAAAAGGAAAGAGCGAATGTTTCGGATATCGACCGCTCCATGTATGACTTCCGCTACGAGGAAAAGGATACGGAATTCTACAAGATCCAGGAGGGACTGACACCTGCGATTGTGGAGGAGATCTCGGACCGGAAAAATGATCCTGACTGGATGCGGGAGTTCCGCTTAAAGTCTCTTGAGATATATAACAGAATGCAGGTCCCGAACTGGGGACCGTCCATTGCCGGTCTTGATATGAACAATATTGTGACCTATGTAAGTCCCAAGGCAAGGATGACCGCAGACTGGAATGAGGTTCCGCAGGATATCAAAGATACCTTTGACCGTCTGGGCATTCCGGAAGCAGAAAAGAAATCACTGGCCGGAGTCGGTGCGCAGTATGATTCCGAGCTGGTATACCATAATGTCAGGGAAGAGGTCGCTGCACAGGGCGTGGTGTATACGGATATCGAGTCGGCGCTGCACGGAGAGTATGCCGATATGATCCGTGAGCATTTCATGCATCTGGTTCCGCCGACCGATCATAAATTTGCAGCGCTGCACGGCGCAGTATGGTCCGGCGGTTCGTTTGTGTATGTGCCGAAGGGAGTCTCCGTGGAGATCCCGCTGCAGTCCTATTTCCGTCTGAACGCACCGGGCGCAGGACAGTTTGAGCATACACTGATCATCGTGGATGAGGGCGCCAGACTGCATTTCATAGAGGGATGCTCCGCACCGAAGTACAATATCGCAAATCTCCATGCAGGGTGCGTGGAGCTGTTTGTCGGAAAGAATGCAAAGCTCCGGTACTCTACGATTGAGAACTGGTCCAAGAATATGTACAATCTGAATACAAAGCGTGCGAAGGTGGAAGAGAACGGTATCATGGAATGGGTTTCCGGTTCTTTCGGCTCCCATGTTTCCTATCTTTATCCGATGACAATCCTGGACGGCAGGAATGCGCACTGTGAGTTTACCGGTGTTACCTTTGCCGGCAAGGGACAGAATCTGGATACCGGCGCCAAGGTCATCCACAATGCACCGGACACCAGCTCCTATATCAGCACCCGTTCCATTTCCAAGGACGGCGGAGCCAGCACCTACCGTAGTGCGGTGGGTGTAAGCAACAAGGCACAGAATGCACAGTCCTCTGTTTCCTGCCAGTCCCTGATGCTGGATGACCGTTCCCGTTCGGATACGATTCCTGCAATGGATATCCGTACCAGTGAGGCAGATATCGGACATGAGGCAAAGATCGGCAGAATTTCAGATGATGCGGTGTTTTATCTGATGTCCCGCGGCGTTTCCGAGGAGGATGCCAGAGCCATGATCGTTTCCGGCTTTGCAGACAATGTTTCCAAGGAGCTTCCGCTGGAGTATGCGGTTGAGATGAACAATCTGATCCGTCTGGAAATGAAGGGTGCAATCGGGTAAGGAGGAGAAATGGACAATACAAAAATGACAGTAAATGTACTGCCGTCTCCTACCTGGAGATGGATGAAATTAAATGATCAGCAGGTGGAAATCACAGCCCCGGTTTCCGAGGGCAGTTTCCGGCTGACGCTTCCGGAGGGTATTTCCCGTACGGAGACGGATTATACGGAAATCAAGGATATTCCGGGCGGCATGGGCTATGATATGGATACATTCGCCATGCATGCAGGAGTGCCTGTGACAAAATTTACCGCGGCAAAGGGACAGCGCACAGCGCTTCCGGTCGTCATTGATCTGGATTATCAGGAGGGCTGCAGCAGTCTGAATCTCTATGAGCTTTCCGCTGAGGAAGACAGCGAGATGACAGTGATCATGTTCTTTACGGCAGAGGAAGCGGCGGCAGGCCAGGCAATTGTACAGACAAAAATCCGCGCAGAGAAAAACGCGCGGGTAAGACTTGTGCAGGCAGAGAAGCTGGGCAGGGATTTCCGCTTTTACAATGATATCGGGACGAGAGTCTCGGACGGAGCGGCGTTTGAGCAGATTTCGCTGGTGCTCCGGGGCGGTAAGACCTGGCAGGGTTCCCGGACAGATCTTGCAGGTACCGGCAGTACGCTGCGGACAGATATCGGCTATCTCTTAAAGGGCGATGAAACACTGGATATGAATTATATCGCAAATCACATCGGCCGGAAAAGCCAGTGCGAGATCAATGCGAATGGTGTCCTGCGTGACCGTGCCGGCAAGCTTTTCCGCGGAACCATAGATTTAAGGAAGGGTGCAAAGGGAGCGGTCGGCAACGAGATGGAGGATGTCCTTCTGATGGATGATCACGTGGTCAACCAGACGATTCCTGTGATCCTCTGCGATGAGGAGGATGTGGAAGGAAATCACGGTGCAACGATCGGCCGGCTGGATGAGAGCCTGCTTTTTTATCTGGAATCAAGAGGCATGGACCGCAGCGCGGTTTATGAGATGATGGCGGCTGCACGGATTGATGCGGTGATCAGCAGGATTCCGGATGCGGCTGCACGAGAGAGACTGTATCAGCGGCAGACTATTTAAGACAGGAGAAACCGATGAATGAAATTTCGAGAGAAATGCGTCAGGCAGAGGATGAAAAAATTCTTTCCAAATTCCTGATTTTCAATACAGCAGACTTTACCTATCTTGACAATGCGGCAACGACCCAGAAACCGGAGTGCGTTCTGCAGGCGGTCAATAACTATTACAGAACGCAGAACGCCAACCCGCTCCGCGGACTTTACAAGCTTTCCGTTCAGGCAACGGATGCGTATGAAAACGCAAGAGAAGAGGTGCGTTCCTTTATCAATGCCGGAAGTACAGAGGAAATTGTCTTTACGAGAAATGCAACAGAGAGTCTGAATCTCGTGGCCTACAGCTATGGCCGTCATTTCCTTAAAAAAGGCGATGAGATTGTGGTGACGGTCATGGAGCATCATTCCAATATGCTTCCGTGGCAGCAGACGGCAAAGGAACTCGGATGCAGACTTGTTTTCATTGAACCTGAGATGGACGGTACGATTACCGAGGAACGATTCCGTTCCTATATGAATCCGAATGTGAAACTGGTGGCGATGGCGCAGATTTCCAATGTGCTGGGCTGCCTTAACGATGTGAAGACATTCGCGCGCATTGCACATGAGAACGGGGCCGTATTTGTGTGCGACGGTGCACAGTCGGTTCCGCACATCAAGGTGGATGTGCAGGACCTGGATGTGGATTTCCTGGCTTTTTCCGGGCACAAGATTTACGGACCGATGGGCATCGGTGTGCTTTACGGAAAAAGAGAGCTGCTGGACAAGATGCCGCCGTTCCTTTTCGGCGGCGAAATGATTGAGTATGTTACCCGGGAGGATGCGACCTGGAATGAACTGCCGCATAAATTTGAGGCAGGCACTGTGAATGCCGGCGGTGCGGTAGGTCTCGGCGAGGCACTCCGGTATGTAAGCCATATCGGAATGGACCGGATCGAGGAGAGAGAGCTGCACCTTACAAAACTTCTGATAGAGGAGATGAAAAAGGTACCGCATGTGCATATCCTCGGCCAGGAGCAGCCGGAAAATCATCACGGTATCGTGACCTTTACCATTGACGGTGTGCATCCGCATGATATTGCTGCAATTTTTGATTCTTACAATGTGGATATCCGTGCCGGCCATCACTGCGCACAGCCGCTGATGAAGTATCTCGGAACACCGAGCACGACCCGCGCAAGCATAGGCCTTTACAACACGGAGAGGGATATTGCAAACTTTATTGCGGCACTGAAAAAGATCAGAGGAGAAATGGGCTATGCAGAGTAATACATTTTACAATGAGGTCCTGACGGATCACAATATTCATCCGTCCCATAAATATAAAATGGAAAATCCCACATTTTCACTGGAGGGCGTCAATCCGAGCTGCGGCGATGATATCGTGCTGTTCCTCAAGGTCAGTGATGCGGATGTCATCGAGGATGCTTCTTTTGACGGCGACGGCTGCGCCATTTCCCAGGCAAGTGCGGACATGATGTGCGACCTGATCATCGGAAAGAAAAAGGAGGAGGCGCTTCGCCTCTCGGAAATATTCCTCCGGATGATCAAGGGCAGAATTTCCGATGCGGAAAAGGAAGAGCTGGAGGAGGCAGGTATCCTGGAGGATATCGCGCATATGCCGGCGAGAGTCAAGTGTGCTGTCCTCGGGTGGCATACCATGGACGAGATTTTCAAGGACGCGGATGAAGGCAAAGTGGATCAGGCAAAGGATCCGGATTAAGCGGGCTACGATGTAATACGTTTATATCATATATCAGAAAAGAGGGTAAAAATGAGAATTGCATTGATCAATGAAAACAGCCAGGCTGCCAAGAACGCGGTGATTTATCAGTCGCTTAAAAAGGTTGCCGACAGACTTGGGTATGAGGTGGACAACTACGGTATGTATGCAGCGGAGGATGCGGCACAGCTGACTTATGTGCAGAATGGTATCCTTGCAGCAGCCATCCTTAATTCCGGTGCGGCTGATTTTGTCGTTACGGGCTGCGGTACCGGCGAGGGCGCGATGCTTGCGCTGAATTCCTTCCCGGGTGTGATCTGCGGACATGTGGAGACACCGCTGGACGCGTATACATTCGCGCAGATCAATGACGGCAACGCAATTGCAATTCCGTTTGCTCTTGGCTTCGGCTGGGGCGGAGATCTGAATCTCCAGTATATTTTTGAAAAACTGTTTTCAGAGCCTTTCGGCGGCGGATATCCGAAGGAGAGAGTTGTCCCGGAGCAGCGGAACAAAAAGATCCTTGATGAGGTCCGGAAGCACAGTATGAGACAGGATCTCACTGAAATCCTCAGTGAACTGGATCCGGAGCTTGTAAAGGGAGCATTTGCGGGAGAGCATTTCGGTGAGCTGTTCTTTGCAAACTGCAGAAACAGAAAGATTGCAGAGTATATCCACAGTCTGATCGGGTGATCTGGCCGGCTGGAAGAGGGCATCAGATACGGAATATGTATCTGATGCCTTTTTGCGTCTTGCAAGCGCAAACGGCATTCTGTATAATTGTATCTGTACTAGTTTGTGAAAAGCAGGAAAAAGAATGAAATATACAAAATATGATATTGAAAACACGCTTTATGAACTGGACAGCCGGAGGACAAAGGTGCTGCACAAGCTGAC
>CAZPEW010000051.1:0-1310 GCA_964585695.1 uncultured Lachnospiraceae bacterium | reverse complement strand
ACGCACCTCATTGGGATGTTTTGTCTTATTGCAGCTGTCGGGGCGGTTCTGATCGGTCTTTCGTTCGGGTTTGGTATGTTCCGCGGGATCCTGGATTCCGCGCCGGATATCAATTCCATCCATGTAGGACCGACTGCGTATGCAACAAAGACCCTGGATACCGAGGGGAATGTGACAGCCACCCTTGTTACCGAGGGTTCCAACCGGGAGAGAGTCACCTATGAGCAGATTCCAGGCGATCTGGTCAATGCTTTTGTTGCCATTGAGGATGAGCGTTTCTGGGAGCACAGCGGAATTGACATGAAATCCATTCTGCGTGCCGTAAAGGGTGTGTTCACCAAGGATGATTCTGCCGGAGGCGGTTCAACCATCACGCAGCAGCTGCTTAAAAACAATGTTTTCGGGGGCGGTCTGCATGAGGGGACATTCGAGAAATACATCCGTAAGTTCCAGGAGCAGTATCTGGCACTGGAGCTTGAGAACCAGCCGGGCATGGATAAAAAGACGGTAAAGGAAAGCATTATTACCGAGTATCTCAATACCATTAATCTCGGCTCCAATACCCTGGGCGTCCAGGTTGCCGCAAGGCGCTATTTTGATAAGGATGTCAGTGATCTGAACCTGTCCGAATGTACAGTCATCGCATCGATTACCAAAAATCCATCCCAGCTGAATCCGATCAGCCATCCGGCGGAGAATGCCAGACGGCGGGCGCAGGTTCTTAAGAACATGCTGGAGCAGGGCTATATAACCGATGCACAGTATAAGGAAGCACTGGCTGATGACGTGTATTCCAGAATCAAAAATGTTGATGTCAAAAAAACCACGGACCAGAAGCCGTACAGCTATTTTACGGATGAGCTGACAGAGCAGGTTGTACAGGCGCTCCAGGACAGACTGGGATACACCAAGGAAAAGGCCACGGATCTCCTGTATTCGGGCGGGCTTACCATTTATACGACGCAGGATCCAAAGATGCAGCAGATTGTGGATGATGAGGTCAATAATCCGGAGAATTATGATACAGCCAAGTACAAGATAGAGTGGCGCTATACCATTGAGCATGAGGACGGCACTACGGTAAATTACAGCGAGACGGATCTTTTAAGGTATATGACAGAGGTCCTCGGGATGGATTTCAACGGGCTGTTCAAGTCAGAGGATGATGCGCAGAAATATGTGACGCAGTACAAGGAACAGCTGCTTACAGGCAGCGACAAGGAACTCGGGGAAACCTTCCATGCGATTCTGGAACCGCAGGTATCGGTTGTGCTGATGGACCCGCATACCGGAGAGGTAAAGGCAATCAG
>CAZPEW010000050.1:775-12598 GCA_964585695.1 uncultured Lachnospiraceae bacterium | reverse complement strand
TACATTCAAGCATTCTATTATTTTTGGCTTCACCGGAACACCGATACAGGATGTAAATATTAAGAAGGACAGCACGACATCCACGTTATTCGGAAGTGAAATTCACAGATATACTTTGGCGGACGGCATTCGAGACAAGAATGTTCTCGGCTTTGATCACTACATGGTCAAGATCTATGATGACTTCGAACTTCGTCAGCAAGTTGCACTCGCTAAGGCAAAGGCAGCAACTGTTGAAGAAGTGATGAAGGATAAGAAGAAGCAGAAGATCTTTTATAAATACATGGATTCTTCTCAGATAAAAATGTACGGTGAGAAGGTTGATGGCAAATGGATAAGCGGTATTGAGGATTTTATCCCGAACGAACAGTATCAAACACAGAAATATAAGGAAGGCGTCATTTCCGATATCAAGAGCAAATGGCTTATTTATAGCCGTGGTGGAAAATTCCACGCCATCTTTGCTACATCCAGTATTCCTGAAGCCGTAGCATATTATCGGATGATGAAGGTTGAACTTCCGGAACTCGCGATCACAGCCATGTTTGACCCGACGATCGACAACGAAGGTGGTGGCGGGTCTCTTGAAAAAGAAGATGGCATCGTTGAGATGCTTGATGATTATAACTCAAACTTCGCACATAGATTTTAGCCATGCACCTTGAAAATTCAATACCTGGCAGTTATTCAGTTGTCAATGTTCAGGCAATTATGCTGCTTGTAACTTCGATTTTAAAAGTATAGGTATTGCATCCATAAATGCGTCTACTAGCTCGTCGATTTTTTCGTTTGAGATATCTATATGATCCGCAAGTAGAGTCCTGAACATTTGAAGCAGCATTTGAAAAGCCTGTATCCATGTAATATCAGACATCTCGTCAGAAAAGTATAAGAAGAGTTCTCCCATAGAACGAGTATCGTTTGATTCTCGACTCTCAAGGGAAAGCATCATATATCTTGTAAAGACGATTGCTGTATGAGCAGTCATTGCATCATAAGACATGGATTTGCATTCTTTGCTTAGATTCAGATAGCTCTTGCAAACTTTGAAGAATACCTCGATATCCCAGCGTTTTCCATAAATGCGGATGATCTCATCTTCACTCAGGTTTACGTCTGTTGAAATGATGCAGAGGTATTCGTTTCTCTTGTTTCTGTTACGGACATAGACCACTTTGGCAGGGATGATTATTCCATCCTTGACAACATCGACTTTGACAGAGAGCAGATATCTGGAACGCCCACGTCGCTTCTTGTTTTTGTTGTAAATAGTGGTCAATGGCATGTCTTCATCATGATAACGGAAGAACATTTTTGGAGTTTTCTTGACCATTGCAATTACATCATATCCGATTTCTTTCACGGAATGAAGAGAGCTTGGAGAAGAAAACCAACTGTCAAAAAGAACGTATTTAGCTGGGATATCAGCCTTTTTAGCAGATTTCAAAAGTTCTAGCATGGCAATCGTTCCTTTTTCTACCGCAAGCATACGACGCTTGTAACCGACAGTTCTTTTATCAACTTCCTTTGCATCATTAACCCTGTTCTTTTTATTTTCAGTAGAGAGAAGGATACTATTGACAGGAAGAAAAGTGCTCCCATCTGACCAACCTAATGTAAGCATACGAAAACCAAATTTATAGCAATGCTTTGCATGATCATATGCTTTAGCAAGAAGTTCCACTTTCTTTGAGCGGTTGCGTTCAAACATGGAATCGTCAATAATCAGTACGTTAGCACGATCTGCCGAATCCAGTGGAACAATAGCGTCCTTGATAATTCGGCTAGAAAGAATCGTTGTAAATCGAATCCAGTTAATCTGGAGCATTTTCATAAAACGATATACGGTATCCTTTGCAAAATCGGGGGTGTCTTTTCCAATCAGCAGATTCATGTACATGCTTCTGTTTGAGAAAATCAAAAGAAATAGATACTGAAAAATCAGTGTTGCGGAAGTTCCTTTCTTTTTGTATGCATTAGCAGCTTTCAGTGCAGAAGATAGATGAAAGCGTGTAAAAAATCTTCTGATAGATTTTGAAATTTGGTTATCATCCTGGTTGTTTTGTGTTATACTTTTATTCATAGCATGAGCCTCCGGATATATATTGTTTTTGACAACTCAATTATATCAAATCCAGATGGTTTCATGCTATATTTATGCCAGTTATTATTGAATTTTCAAGGGGCACAGGCACTTATTCAAGTGCGAAGTTTGAGTATAAAAATATTTTAATATTATATCACAGAGGACTGCGGCGGGGTAGATTTATATCCGCATGGTCAGTGCTTAGATTGTGCAAAATAAAGTTTATAAAAATTTAATTTGATTATAACCCAGCTATGAGGTAGGATTAATACATTACATAAACAAAGGATCAGATATCTGACAGATATAAATGGAAAGGAATGACTATGGGAATCAGGGAAACATTGCAGAACCGCAGAACATATTATGGAATCAACAGCACGCTGCCGGTATCGGAAGAGGCTGTTGAGAAGCTGGTTGCAGAGCTTACGGAGCTTGTTCCGGATGCATTCAACATGAAAAGTGCAAGAGTGGCTGTTGCCTTCGGAGATGCGCATCAGAAACTTTGGGATCATATTTATGACGTTTTCGGCGGTAAGGTTCCGAGAGAAAAAATAAATTCATTCCGTGCAGGCGCCGGTACAGTTCTTTATTTTTATGATGAAGATACGGTCCGTTCCCTGCAGGAACAGTTTGCGGCATATGCAGGCAATTTCCCGACCTGGGCACAGCAGGCAAACGGAATGCTGCAGCTTTCTGTATGGAGCGGTCTGAGAGAGCTTGGCATTGGAGCTTCTCTGCAGCATTACAATCCGGTAATCGACAATGCTGTACGTACACAGTTCGGTCTGCCGGAGAGCTGGCATCTTGTGGCAGAGATGCCGTTCGGCGGGATTGCAGCGGAGCCGGCAGCAAAAGACAAAGAGGATATATCAAAAAGAACAAGGTTCTTTAAATAAAATCAACCATTCAAAGGAGAAGACAAAATGACGAAGGAAATGATCAGCTATGTAACAGAAAAAACAAAGGAATTGATAGCAGCACCATCCTGCTGTCCGGAAGCAAGAGCTGCAGCAGAAGCGTGGCTTTCTGCAGCAGGAACGGAAAATGAAAAAGAAGAAACACGTAAGTATCTTGCAGAGCTTGCAGAGGATGTCACACCGATCGACGGACTGATTGCATTCGCGTCATCCGACGCAGCGGCAGCACATATGGGCAAGGATGCGGCAGCAGGACTGCTTGCACATGCAAAACAGATCAAGGCGGAAGGTGCCCTGTACTGTGACTGTCCGGCATGCACAGCTGCGCTTGCAATACTGGATAAGAAAGCTGAACTTGTTTAATGCAAATGCGGGATTTTTAAGTCCTGGAGAAGCAGACAGTAAGAAAATCTGATATACTATATGGAAGCACTCTGCAGTTGTCATTGCTGCAGAGTGCTTTTTTAAAAAGGAGGGGAAAAAATGATTCCGAATCAATGGTATGCAATTCTTCCGTCAAAGAAAGTTAAAAGAGGACAGGCAGCCGGTGTAAGACGTCTGAACATGAATCTTGTGCTTTTCCGGAGCAGTCATGGGGAGCTTGGCTGTGTCGAGGAACGATGCAGTCACAGAGGAGCGTCACTCAGCCTCGGCAAGGTACAGGGGGACTGCATTGCCTGCCCGTTCCATGGAATCCGTTTTGACAGAAACGGAAAATGTGTGCTGGTTCCCGCTAACGGAAAAGCTTCCCGGGAGGATCTGAGCCGTTTTAATATAAAAGCCTGGTCTGTAAGGGAACAGAACGGCATTATTTATCTTTGGTACGGAGAGAAGGAGAAGGCAGGCGGAGATCTGCCGTTCTTTTACGGGGATGCGGATGAATCCTGGGCCTGCAGTGAGATTGAGGACCACTGGCATATGCACTATTCGCGCTGCATTGAGAATCAGCTGGATGTAGTGCATCTTCCTTTTGTGCATCATAATACCATAGGACGGGGAAACAGGACGGTTGTAAACGGTCCTAAAATTGAATTTGTGCCGGGCGGTCTTATGACGAGCGCGGAGAATGAAACCGATGCCGGACAGATGCCTAGGCCTGCAGCGCAGTGCACCATAAAAAAAACGTATCTCAAATTCCTTTTTCCGAATGTCTGGATGAACCATATCAGTGACAGAATGAAGGTTATCATTTATTTTGCCCCTGTGGATGATGAGAATACCATCCTTTATATCCGGTTTTACAGCAAGGCAGCAGGAATCAGATGGGCAGACCGTTTTATCGCATTTCTCGGCAAATTCGGAAACAGAATCATTGAACGCCAGGACAAACGGATTGTGGTTACCCAGATGCCGAAAGCTTCTTCATATAAATCAGGTGAGAAACTGATTCCAGGAGACAGGCCGGTAATCGAATACAGACGGATACGTGAGGAACTGAAACAGTACAATTCTGCCGGAATGCAGGAAAAATGATACAACATTCGAGATCAAAGTAAAAATATTATTTAGTTTACATAAAAATTTGTTTGATTTAACTGGCACATTATGTTAATATTATACGCAGAAGCTGATTTGTTCATTAACAAAGCAAATTTTAATGTATAAGGAGCCACATGAAATGGAAAAAAATGCATCAGTAAGTCCGGAACTGTTTCAATGGAAAGGCAATCCGCCGGCAGGAGCATCAATTTCTCTTGCACTGCAGCATCTGGTTGCCATGATCGTAGGCTGTGTTACGCCTGCCATTATCATTTCCAATGTAATTGGTCTTGCATCTGCAGACCGTATCATACTGATCCAGGCATGTCTTGTAATGTCTGCGGTTTCAACGCTGGTTCAGCTCTTTCCGATCGGCGGCAGAATCGGTTCGGCGCTGCCGGTTATTCTGGGAACTAGCTTTGCCTACCTTCCTTCCATGCAGGCGATTGCCGAGGAAACAGGGGGCATAGCTGCAATTACAGGAGCTATGATCGTAGGCGGCGTCATCGCTGTGATATTCGGAATTTTCTCAGAGAAGATCCGTAAGTTCTTCCCGCCGATCATTACAGGAACTGTTGTATTTACAATCGGACTTTCTCTTTACCCGACGGCGGTCAACTATATGGCGGGCGGTACAGGAAATACGGCAGAGCTGATAGCCAAAAAGGGACTTACCACAGCATTGATATACGGTTCCTGGCAGAACTGGGCAATAGCAGTTATAACGCTTGTTTCCGTTATGCTGTTTAACAATCACGGCAAGGGTGTATTCAAGCTCGCATCGATCCTCCTCGGCATGATTGTCGGATATATCATTGCTGCAGTATGCGGCATGGTCGATTTTTCCAGCATCGGAAGCGCTGCCTGGTTCAGCATTCCAAAACCGCTCCATTTCGGCGTGACCTTTGAGCCTTCTGCCTGCATTGCACTGGGTATTCTGTTTGCCATCAATTCAGTACAGGCAATCGGTGACTTCACGTCAACAACCATCGGCGGATTTAACCGTGAGCCGTCTGACCGTGAGCTGAAAGGCGGTATCATTGCCTATGGGCTTACCAATATTCTGACGGCAGTCTGCGGCGGTCTGCCGACAGCAACCTATTCACAGAATGTAGGTATCGTTACAACCAACAAGGTTGTTTCCAGAAAGGTGTTTACCATTGCTGCGGGATTTATCTTTCTTGCAGGTATATGCCCTAAGTTTTCGGCTATTCTGACCACTATTCCGCAGTGCGTGCTTGGCGGCGCAACGGTAACGGTATTCTCAACGATTGCCATGACCGGCATGAGGCTGATCAGCAGTACGGAACTGAATGCCCGCAATACTACCATTGTCGGACTTTCTGCTGCACTTGGTGTAGGTATTGCACAGGCAAGTTCATCCCTGTCACAGTTTCCTGCTTCCTTTACCATTATTTTCGGCAAATCTCCGGTGGTAATTGCAACCATCATGGCAATTGTGCTGAACCTGATTCTTCCGCGTGATACTGTTAAAGCGGATGCGTCAAAAGACTGACAGATCCGGATCATCCTCCGGAATCATATAGGATATTGACAAACGTCTGTGTGCTGTGCATAATAACACATAGACGTTTGTCTATGTATAAATATGGATACGAGGCCAGAAGCATGCGTGAAGAAGAAGCAGCTTTAATCTGCAAGGCATTAGGAGATTTAAACCGGCTCAGAATCATCCGCCTGCTGACAGAAGGTGAGAAATGCGGCTGCAGGCTGCTGGAGCAGTTCAATATCACGCAGCCGACATTATCGCATCACATGAAGGTGCTGAGTGACAGCGGACTGGTTTTGATACGCAGAGAGGGGAAATGGAGCTACTATTCTCTGAACGCTGAGACATTCGAAGCATTTAAGGAATTTGCAGGCAGCTTTACCCTGGCGGAAAAAGATGGAGGAAAACATGTTATTATTCGGCAATAAGAAAAAAGAAGAAACAAAGGGAAAGTCATGCTGCTGCGGAGGCGGATGCGATGCAAAATCCATGGAAGCGGCTGAGCAAGAGAAAAAGCAGGGCGGAATCAAAGTACTGGGCGGCGGCTGTGCAAAGTGTCACGCACTGATGGACAACACCAAGGCTGCGCTTGCAGAGCTTGGAAGAGATGATGCCGTGGAGCTGATTACAGATTTTTCTGTTATTGCGGCTTACGGAATTATGTCAACGCCTGCACTTGTCATCAATGAAAAGGTGGTAAGCTACGGCAAGGTACTTACCAAAGATGAGGTTCTGCATATTCTTGAGGCATAACAGAGAGGATATCTTGCAGCCGCAGGAGGCAAAGAAAAATCATGAAAGAGGATGGTCATCAGGTATCCATTAAAGATATGATGGACTGCCGGGATCAGAGGGTTGAGAAACAAAATGCCATGCTGGCGGTGCATCATGCACCGCTGGTTTCTTTTTGTTTGAATATACCGGGACCGGTCAAGACAGATCCGCAGATACGGGCTGCTTTTGAAATCGGAAAGAAATCCATAGAGGATGCGCTGTCAGAATGCAGCATGGAGATACTGGATGCTTTTGAGAAGCATGAAAAAACCGGAGATGAGCTTATGCTCAGCATTGATGCAGATGCAGAAAAACTGAAAACCATTATGAGCCGTATTGAGGATACGCATCCGCTCGGAAGGCTTTTTGATATTGATATAATCGGTACGGACGGACAGAAACTGTCCAGAGCGCGGTTCCGTACCTGCCTGCTGTGCAGCCGTCAGGCACAGGAGTGTGCCAGAACAAGGCGGCATCCGGTGCAGGAGCTGTTTGACAAGGCAGAGGAGATGATCAGCAGCTATCTTGCGGACAAAAAATAAATGCTGCGTATATCTTCCGGTGTCTTCCGGCACAGCGGCTGAATGCCTGTAGAAAGACTTCCTATCTTCCGGAAACTGCGATACAATATAACCAAGGAGCAGCGGCAGAAATGAAATCTTTTTACAGAAATCATAAGGGTGCGCTTTTTATCATGCACAGAATGAGAATCTTCATTCCGGGATTCTTTCTTGTTCTCATAACGGTTGCCGCACTGGCAAATCATAAGGCAGATGCGGCAGGTACAGCCGGAACAGCCGGTGCGAAGGGACAGAATCAGTCAGAAAATGTGACGGAGACGGCAGACCGTTTTACGGCTGAATTTCTGGATGTGGGACAGGGAGATGCAAGTCTCCTGCTCTGCGGCGGGCATGCAATGCTGATTGACGGCGGAACTGCAGATCAGTCGCAGAAAATCTACAGTATTTTAAAACAGCAGTCCATAACGCATCTGGATTATATTGTCTGTACACATCCGCATAATGATCATGCGGGAGGTCTCTCCGGAGCGCTTGCTTTTGCTTCCTGCGGAGAAGCACTGGCACCGGTGTCGGGATATGATAATGCAGCTTTCCGGACCTTTCAGCGTGTACTGCAGCAGAAAAACATTCCCCTGAGGGTACCTTCAGCCGGAGAGAAGCTTCCGCTCGGATCGGCGGAGATTACTGTACTTGGACCGACTGATGTGGAAGATGCCATGGATGCAAACAATGAGTCGCTTGTACTGCGGGTTGATTATGGAGAAACTTCATTCCTTTTCACGGGTGATGCCGAGCAGGAGGAGCAGCAGCTTCTCCTCTGGAATGAGGAAAAAGAACTGCACACAACGGTACTGAAGGCTGCACATCATGGTGCTGCGAACGGTGCATCACGTGCATTCCTTACGGCTGTGAATCCGGAGATTACAGTTATTTCCTGCGGTGCAGGAAACAGCTACGGGCATCCGCATGAGGAAACACTAGAACTCCTCAAAGCAGCAGGAAGCAGTCTTTACCGTACAGATCTGCAGGGCAGTATTTTGTGTGTGAGCGACGGTAAAAAGGTAAGCGTCACAACAGAGAGAAACAGCAGCGCAGATGTATGGATACCCGGATCAGAGATAAAAAGCAGCGCACAGACATCTGGCGGCGGAGATGCTGCAGAAGATGCTGCAGCGGGAATCACGGCTCCGGCAGATGCTGCGAATGCAGCGGATCAGCAGTATGTACTGAATACAGGTTCCATGAAATTTCATCGTCCGGACTGCAGTGCAGTCAGTAATATGCTGATTAAAAACCGCAGAGATTATACAGGTGACAGGCAGACACTTATCAGGCAGGGGTATTCACCCTGTAAAATATGCAAACCATAGGAGGCGGCAAATGGGATTTAAAAAGATTACGGTATTAGGTGGCGGTGTTCTCGGAAGTCAGATTGCCTATCAGACGGCTTATTCTGGATTTGACGTGACAGTCTGGCTGCGCAGTGCGGCATCTGTTGAGAGATCAAAGCCGAAACTGGAACGGTGGAAGAAGATCTATCTTGATACACTGGAGTCCTACAGGGCACAGTGCGGCAGCAGATCTCCTTATTTTGCCAGAGGACTTGTAAACAGTCTGGAGTCTCTTACCGGAGAGGAAATAGATGCAAAGAAAGCCAGGGCAGAAGCAGCTGCTGCAGCCATCCGTTTTGAACTGGATCTGACTGCAGCGGTACAGGATGCTGATCTTGTGATAGAAGCACTTGCTGAGGATCCGCAGCAGAAAACAGATATGTACAGACGGCTGGCAGACGTGCTTCCGGAAAAGACTGTTATTGTAACCAATTCCTCTACTTTGCTTCCGAGTATGTTTGCGGCCGCTACCGGAAGACCGGAGAAATATCTGGCACTCCATTTTGCCAATGAGATCTGGAAAAACAATACTGCCGAGGTTATGGGACATCCGGGTACGGAGCAGAAATACTATGATGAAGTTGCTGATTTTGCGGAAGAAATCCATATGGTGCCGCTGCGGCTTAAAAAGGAGCAGCCGGGATATATACTGAATTCGCTGCTTGTACCGTTCCTTTCTGCGGCAGAAGCACTTCTTGCCAAGGATGTGGCAGATCCGCAGACCATTGATATGACCTGGAAGCTTGCAACGGGTGCCCCGGCAGGACCGTTCCAGATCCTTGATATCGTAGGTCTTACAACAGCCTACAATATTGTGATCATGCAGCCGGAAGCCGGAAATCCGGATTCTGTACAGGGCAGAATTGCGGCAACGCTTAAAAAATACATCGATGCAGGAAAAACCGGCATAACTGCAGGCGAGGGCTTCTATAAATACCATTGATGGCCGGGTTTCGGGAAAGGCTGTTCCGGTATCGGGACAGCCTGCTTTTTTAAAATTGTTTTTACCTTAAAAAACAGGTTGACAAATGTCTGATAGATAAGTATAAATAAAGAGTTTTTAGTATACATATAGCGGGATTACTTTTGACAAGCTCCTGTAAGTCCGGAACCATCAGAAGCCTGGCAGATACTTTGTGGAAGGGGATTCCACATTATTGATTGCGTTAAGAGCGCAGCTTTATAAGATGGCGGCTTTATTGCCAGTTGGTTACTTTATAACCAAGTGTACAGTGGTACACACTTGTGAAACGGTCAATAAGAGTAGTAAAAGTATTCTTACTATATAGACTCTGAAAACAACAGCACAAAGGGGACAGAGTCTCCGGATATGAATGCATGCACGGCATGCAGATGTGCTTTTTCCAAGGTGTGTCACAGGTATGTGATACACTTTTTTTTATACTTTAATACAGAATAAACGGCAGATGTATCTGCCTGTCAGTGGAAAATAAATATATGGAGGTAAGAGAATGCTGGATCAAAGCAAAGCACCGCTTTTAAAGGCACTGGACCGGATGCGGCATGAGAGGATTGTACCTTTTGATGTGCCGGGACATAAACGCGGAAAAGGGAATCCGGAGCTGATGGAATTCCTCGGAGAGGACTGTCTTTCCGTGGATGTAAATTCCATGAAGCCGCTGGACAATCTCTGTCATCCGACAAGTGTGATCAAGGAAGCCGAGGAGCTTGCGGCAGAAGCATTCGGTGCAGCAAGCTGCTTCTTTATGGTGGGCGGTACGACATCGGCGGTACAGGCAATGATACTATCCTCTGTGCAGAGCGGAGATGAAATTATTCTGCCGCGGAACGTACATCTCAGTGTAATCAATGCACTGGTATTATGCGGCGCGGTACCGGTCTATATCAATCCGCAGACGAACCAGAGGCTCGGCATTGCGCTGGGCATGTCGCTCAGTGATGTTATAGCGGCGATGGATTCGCATCCTAAGGCAAAGGCAATTCTCATTAATAATCCGACCTATTACGGTATCTGCTCGGATATCTGCGGAATCACCAAGGCAGCGCATGAGAGAGGCATCCGTGTGCTTGCAGATGAGGCGCACGGCACGCATCTTTATTTCGGAAAGGATCTGCCGGTTTCTGCAATGGCTGCCGGTGCGGATATGGCATCTGTGAGCATGCATAAATCCGGCGGTTCTCTTACCCAGAGTTCACTCCTGCTCTGCGGACCGAATGTCAATGCAGGATATGTGCGTTCGATCATCAACCTTACGCAGACTACAAGCGCTTCCTATCTGCTTCTTTCGAGCCTGGATATTTCCAGACGGAATCTGGCACTGCGCGGAGAGGAGATATTTGAGAAGGTTAAAAGATTCGCATCATACGCAAGAGATGAGATCAATGAAATCGGCGATTACTATGCCTATGGAAATGAACTGATCAACGGAGACAGCATTTTTGATTTTGATACGACAAAGCTTTCTGTCAATACACTGGGTCTGGGACTGTCCGGCATCGAGGTATATGATATCCTCCGGGACGAATATGACATACAGATTGAATTCGGTGATTTCGGAAATATTCTCGCGTATATTTCCGTAGGAGACAAGAGAAAAAGCATAGAACGTCTGATCAGTGCGCTGGATGAAATCCGCCAGACCTATAAAAAGGACAACCAGGATGCACTTGAACATAAATACATTACGCCGATTGTAAAGATGTCTCCGCAGAAGGCGTTCTATGGAAAAAAGGAAAGCATTCCGCTGGAGGAGTGCGCAGGCAGAATCTGCGGCGAGTTTGTAATGTGCTATCCGCCGGGGATTCCGATAGCAGCACCGGGTGAGCTGATCAGTCAGGAGATCATATCCTATATCCGTTATGCAAAGGAAAAGCAGTGCATGCTGACCGGCCCGGAAAGTCTGGATGTCAGCAGGCTCAATGTACTCAGAACGGAGGATGAGAGCAATGGATGAACTATGGTTCAGTGAAATGCAGACAAAAAATGTCCGCTTTAACGTTAAGGTAAAAAATCAGCTCCATCATGAGAAAAGCGACTACCAGACAATTTCTGTATTCGATTCCGAGGAATTCGGACGTTTCCTTACGCTGGACGGTATTATCAGTCTGACGGAGAAGGATGAATTTATATATCATGAGATGATCACGCACCCGGCGATGG